>NZ_JAEQCF010000002.1:0-108810 GCF_020738625.1 Microcoleus sp. PH2017_09_SFU_O_A | reverse complement strand
TATTATTACTCACATTTTTCCGGATAATTTACCAATTGGAACATCTGATAAACTTTCTAGTTTACGAAATAATGCTTCTAATGTTGAGCCGTCTGCTATGCAGATATTTTCAAAGTTTTTTAAGGCAAATTGTACGCTATCTGGTAATGGTCTCGACTTTCTCATCAACCATTTTTGTCGAAAATGAGGTACTAATTCTTTAAATACTTTTTCAAACAAAATAGCTCTCAAAGTTAAAAATCTGAGTGATAATGCTTGTTGGCTAATTTCTTGTGGCTGACATCATAAAAAGCCTTCTCTCTTTAATAATCTGGTTAATTCTGTTACTCCTGCTACGTCTCGCCATAATAAACTTAATACGGAGACCATCATTAACGGTAGTGTTAAAATTCTATCTCTTAAATTTAGTTGGCGATAAAAAGTTTTTTGGGCCGCCATTGCTGGAATTAATAAATCTTCCAGGTGATTCGCGATCGCTTCGTTTTCTACTTGAGGACGATTTTTTTTCTTTGCACGATCTCGGTTGATTCGTTTTTTGCTACTCATAAACTGGTTCAATTATGGCTCAACTGCTTACCCGGTCAAGGTTTCATCCTATTTTACCTCTTGCAAGTCTACCCCCTTGACAATTTGCACTTTTTCTTAACTTGTCACAAATGGTCAACCGTCAACCGTCAACCGTCAACCGTCAACAGACTACTTTTGCGGGCGCTGATATTTACTCAATAAATCAGCAAAGCGTTTGTAATCCAAAGGCTTCCTCAAATACTCCGCCGCTCCCAATTCTAAACCATGATTTTGATCGTCCAAAAAAGTCAACATAATCACCGGAATATTAGCTAACTCCGGATCGGCTTTCAAGGCCGAGAGAACCGCCCAGCCGTCCATACTCGGCATCATCACGTCTAGAGTAATCGCATCAGGTAGCGACTCCTTAGCTAACTCAAGCCCTGCCTCACCGCTAGCTGACGAGAGTACCCGAAATCCTTGTTTCGACAAGCAGCGGGCGATCAAATCTCGCGAGTCAGGATCGTCGTCAATTACTAGCACAGTCGCAGCATCAGGAAGTTCCAGCGCTTGCGATCGCACTTCTTGCTGCGCCGTTTCTTCCGGTGTTCGATCGCCCTCGGCTTCTTTCTCGATTTTAATCGCCATCGGCAAGCGAATCGTAAAAGTAGAACCGCAATCAAACTGGCTCTCAACTGTAATATCCCCGCCCATCATCTGGCAAAACTTTCGGCTAATAGTAAGCCCCAAACCCGTGCCACCGTACCTGCGGGTAGTCGAATCGTCCGCTTGTGAAAAAGCTCCAAACAGCCTCGAAATCTGATCGTCAGTCATGCCGATGCCCGTATCGGTGACTTGAAACACGATCGAATATTTGTGAAATTCAGAGGCAATATCCGAGAGATCCTCGGAATTCTCCACCGGCAAAACTTCCGATTCTTCCTTCCAAACATTAATTGTAATTTTGCCTCGATCGGTAAACTTAGCAGCATTGCTGGCCAAATTCAACAGCGCTTGCCGCAGCTTCGCCGAATCAGCGTAGATCGTACCAATATCGCGATCGCAATTGACACTCAAAGTATTGCCATTTTTCCCCACCAGCGGTTGAACAGTAGTCATAACCTGATCGACTAAATTCAAGACATCAAAAGTCTCCAGGAAAAGAGTCATCTTTCCTGCTTCTATTTTAGAAATATCCAGGATGTCACTAATAATGTTCAGCAACTGCTTGCCTGCCATATTAATGCTTGCCAAATCCATCACAAACTCTTCTTCGCCGAGTTCAAGAGCCTCTTCTTGCAGCAGCTCGCTGTAGCCAATAATCGCATTTAAGGGCGTCCGCAATTCGTGAGTCATATTTGCCAAAAACGTGCTTTTCGCGCGGTTAGCAGCTTCCGCAGCGTTCTTAGCAATTTCCAATTCACCCGATCGCTCTTCTAGCTGTCGTTGCCGCACCTCCAAACCTTTGAGCAAACTGCTAATTTGCTGAGCCATTGTATTGAGAGTAGAAGATAGAACTCCGATCGCATCATTAGACACCACAGGCGATCGAGCCGTCAAATCACCGCTCGCAATCAGTTGGGCAGTTTCCCGGAGCAAACCCAAATTCCGAATAATCGCCGACACCGACACACAAGCAACTATACCTGCGATCGAACTCAAAACCAAAGCCCCCACCAGCCAACTCTGAGTGCGACTCGCCACAGCCATAGTTTGCTCGGCCAGCACCGCCATTGTTGCCTCCGCAGCCCCCGCTGGAGCTGATGCTGCCTGCATCGCCAGCAAAGAGTTCTTCATCTCCAAAGAACCCATCCACCCGACTCCCACCGCCATCCAAGCGATCAGTACCATGATCACAAACAGCCCGAGCAAAGAAGCCCTAGTACCCACAGAAATCTGCTTCGGACTTAGTGCGGCCGCCCAAGGGTAGCTTTTGAGAAAAGGATCCGGCTGTACAGGTGCCCCGGAATTCCAAATCTCCTCAATTTGACCGTCCGATCGCACCTGACCAATCCGCACTGTTTTCCAGGTATGCTGAGTTTTGGCATCTATTTTTACCATGCCAGAAGGCGCTGCAAACTCAATATTTTTAGCAGCCGCCCTGACTTTAATTACATCTATCGAACCAGCTTTTTCTACTGCTTTCTTCCACAGATAAACCCCCAAATAAGCCGCTTCGATTGGGTCATCCGTGACACGATTTTCCCCGTATCTCGCTTTATAATCCTTAACAAATTTCTGATTTTCCGCTGTATCAACAGTTTGAAAATAGTTCCAAACCACCCAATGTCCGGCAATATTGGACGGCCCTATCGCCCGTATTTCCTCTTCTGCCACGCTAACCGACATCACCGGCAAATCCTCCGGTTTCAAACCAGCTTCCCGCAGACGAAGGAAAAAAGCCACATTGCTGTCGCCGTTAAGACTGTTGAGAATCGCATCCGGTTTCACTGCTAAAATATGTGCGATCGCCTCGTCCACCTCCCTCGAACCCAGTGGCAGATACACTTCCCCCGCCAACTCTCCTCCGAGTGCAGCCAGTTGAGCTTTCACAATCAAATTTGCCGTCCGGGGAAAAATATAATCAGAACCCAACAGGAAAATTTTCCGCTTCCCCTGAGCCAGCAAGTAATTCACCCCAGGTACAATCTGTTGGTTCGGGGCCGCACCAGTGTAGAAAATATTCGGACACTGTTCTAGCCCTTCATACTGTACCGGATAAAACAGCAACCCATTGCCGTGCTCTAAAGCCGGCAGTACCGCCTTGCGACTGGCCGAAGTCCAACAACCAAATACCACCGCCACCTGCGATTCTTGGAGCAATTGCTTAGCTTTTTGAGCAAAAGTCTGCAAATCGCTGGCTCCATCTGCTATCACCGCTTCCAAGGGGCGTCCGAGTACCCCTCCCGCCGCATTAATTTCCTCAACAGCCAACAGCGTCGCATCTTTTACAGAAATTTCGCTGATGGACATAGTTCCCGTCAGCGAATGCAACACGCCTATTTTGATCGGCTCACAAGTTTGGCCGGCTGCTTCGAGGGGGTTACTGCTGCTTGCTCCCATAGGGTTTTAGATACTTTTTACTAATAACAGAAATTTTAGTTCAATCCTGCGGGAAGTTAGTCCGGAGGCTAACTCTGGTTTAGCAGATTATTTCACCCGATCGCCACACAACTTGACAATTGCTGCATCTTGTTGATTTTAACGGTCAAACCTTCCTGCATTGACTTAATTCTGCACTAACCTGTCACCGATTTTTCTCTCAATCTGTGACGGAGGTCTAAGCAGCCTCATCAAACAAACGGTAGAACCCACTTGTGCAATGCAGCAGAAAAATTATCTCCCTCTTGCCTTTTACACTCTCCCACGCTCTCATCCATCTCCTCTCCCCAACTCATTCACCGCCTAGCTGCGTGCGAGTCACCAACTAATAGCACCTACTCAGACACTATTCCCATTCCCATATCTTGCTTCCGGGAGATGTAACTCTCGGTAGATTGCTCTTAGTATAATACTCAAACCTCAAAACTCACCCACTCTTCCCCAGCCCCTATCACCCTTCAGGCAGAGGGAACTCTCCGTGCTTTACCTTAGGATCGAGGTAAGGTCAACTTTGAATTAGCCTTGTTGAAAATATTTTTGGCATAAATTAGGGTTGTCAGCAGTTGCCAAAATACCTAGATTTACCTAGAAATAAAAGTTAATTCAAGGGTGGTCAGTAGATTTAAGATAGATGTTAATATATAAAAATCAAGTCAGGCGAACCCGACAACTATCGAACTCAATGACCAGCATCACTTACTGCAAAGCACTTTCTACACCGATAGATGAGTTGAACGCGATCGGTAAAACTCAGCTAGAAATGTTTTTGAGCGCTTACACACCAATATTTCACAAAGCAGTATGTGAAACTGTCAACTTTATGATGTTAGGAGAAGGATTTAACAAGTCATACTGGAACACGCACCTACAAAAAACTTACGGTATTAGCAAACGTCATGCCAATGGTGTAATCTCATCGGCTAAGGGTGCTGTTGATAGCGCCAAGGAGTGCCGGATTTCACACATAAAAACCTTAGAAAATCAAGCTAAATCTTGTGAAGCTTGGCTAACAAAAGCTGAGAGAAAACTCAAATTAGCTCGGAAGTTTTACGCTAAAAAGAACTGGCAAAATAGTAAAAGCGGTTGTGCATTTCCGTTATCTAGTGACCTAAAGTATAGACAAACTAACTGGCAAAACCTACGCTTTCAGATACACAATAAAAAACGTAAGCTGACCAGGTATCGGCAAATATTAGCCGTCCTAAAATCAATCCCTGTGCGGGTTCGTGTCCCCAAGAATCAAGCCTTTATCGTGGGTTCCAAAGATGAATCTTATGGTAATCAAGTGTGTCAGTGGGATGGGGATAATTTAAGAGTTAGAGTGCCAGCTTGTTTAGAATCTAAGTTTGGTAAAAATGTAGATTCGTATATTGGCGATTTCCCTCGCAATATTAACCGATTACCAGCTACGGGCGCTAAAACTTGGCACTTCTATTATAAATCTGGTAAATGGTGTGTTGCTGTTAGTTTCACGCCCTCCAATGTTGAGCAGGTATCGCGTTCTGTAGATTATGGTTGTATTGGTATCGACATGAATCCCGGCTCGATTGGTTGGGCGTATATTGATACCGAAGGTAACTTGAAAGCACAGGGTAAAATTCGACTACAAACTGGTTTACGCAAGGGTCAACAGCAAGCTCAAATTGTTAAAGCTTGCCGAGAATTATCGGCATTAGCTATCAAGTTTCAATGTCCAATAGTCTGCGAGGAATTAGACTTTACCAGCAAGAAAGAGCAACTTAGAGAACGTGGCAAGAAATATGCTCGGATGCTATCAGGTTGGGCTTATTCTGAGTTGTTTAAGTTGTTAAACTCAATTCTTTCTAACAGAGGTATTGAGCTTTTAACGGTCAATCCTGCTTATTCTAGTATTATTGGTTTAGTCAAATATCTGAGGATGTATGGTTTGGCTAGTGATGAAGCAGCGGCGTTAGTTATCGGCCGTAGGGGAATGAGATTGTCGGAAAAAATACCAGGCTCCTTAACCGCCTTTGTTGAGGTGAACTCAACAAAGCACGTTTGGAGCCTGTGGAATCAACTGAATAAAAAAATCAAGCAATCTGGAATAATAACTAATAGACATAGTTACTATTCTAACTCTAACTGGGATTTCCTGGGCAACCTTGACATTGAGGAAGCGTAAGCGATAGGAAAGAATGCTTAAGAACCTTAAACCGCTGAGTCTTGCTAGGTTTACCTAGATTTTTAAAAGCGGTGAAAACTAATGAATATTGAAGAAAACCAGATCCACACTGTAAGTGGCAGCGAAGTTACATTACCAAAATCAAGGGAAAAATTGCTGGGCGAGGAAACAGAAAAAGCCCTCGGCCAGCAGAAACAAGAAAAAGCTCAAACTATGCGCGCTGTGGAACAGTTGAAAGAAGAACTTCAGCACAAAATAGATAAAGAATGTCATCACAAGGTAGATTAAAACTAATAACGTTTTTTTAGGGTGTGGGTAAGATGAAGTCTTGCCCACACTCTTTTTTTGAAGTCAGTTGTTAGTTGTTATTTGTTAGTTGTTATTTGTTAGTTGTTAGTTGTTAGTTGTTAGTTGTTAGTTGTTATTTGTTATTTGTTATTTGTTATTTGTCATTAGCGCGAGCGTCCTCGCTCGCGAACGTTTGTGAGTTGTCATTAGGAACGAAAAGTTAATAACTTACACAAGTTTGTGGGATGGGCGTCCCGCCCGTCCAGAAAGAATGGGCTCTCCCGCCCATCCCACAAGAACAATAAAAATTGTAAGTTATTTAATTCTCATTCCTTAGCGCGAGCGTCCCCGCTCGCGAACGTTAATTTCCCAAATCAGGATTTAAGTGTTTTGGTTTATGCTTCTGACAAAAAACTGATTTTGACTGCCAAGTACGACCAGCAATCAAATCAGATTGAAGACAAGTCTTGACTTGGTTAAAAAGCGGAATTTATAGCAGCGCGACGCTTTAATATTCCGCAGCTTTTTGAAGTCGAAGGAATCTCAATTTGAGACGGAACTGTTGTGTAGTTGGGAAAATAATTACCATGAGTAGCAGCGATAATTACAAGCGACAAATCATGAGCGATTTGGCTCAGGGCGATCGCGAAATGATGCCTGAGACAACGGGTGAAGAGTACGAAAATTTTGACGATTTTGCTCAGAGAACTTCCCCGGATCAGCGCAAACAATTATTCGGGCGTTCTTTTAATCACGAGTCTCTTCCGCCGGCACAGTTGGAACCGGAATTGCAAAAGGCGATCGCCCAAATCAAGCCGAACGAACTGGACGACGTGGCTCGGGAGTTCTTCAAGCAGTTGGACAAGAGAGGATTGAACGATCGCCAGTTGGAAAAGCAATTAGGACTTTCTACCCACCACGCGAGTCGCATGACTGCTGATGATGTTACCAAGCTTGCCTCGTTCACCTATCACAATCACCCGGATATTTTCCGAGAAGTGCTGGCAGAACAGCCTAGTTTGATGAAGTTTTTGGGAAATCCAGTGGTTGCGGGTATTTTGGGGATAGTTGCTGCTAAATGGCTCAACAGCCGGAAATGATTGAGGAAGGACTGAAGTCCTCACTACAAACCTTTAGAGATTGTTTGTAGCGAGGACTTCAGTCCTCTCTCATTTGATGAGGACTGAAGTCCTCACTACAAACTATTCGCTCGAATATCATACTAAATTTCGAGAGTTTAAATCTTAATTATGCCGCTGGTTGCTGTTAGGGTGAGTAGCGAGCATCTCATTTTTGCAAGAAGCGTTTTTTATTGTAGTGCTGTCCCCGCTCGCGTGTTTGTATAAACACGCGAGCGGGGACAGCACTATAAATGCAAAACTGAGATGCTCCCGGTTAGTAAAACCCACTGCCAATTGCCCACTCCGAATTTGCGATCGCCAATTGCTAATTATTGCTTAGATATAAAAATAGCTGCACAGCACTAAACTGCGGTACACCTGACACTCCGCAAAATTAAATGTAGGATTAAGTCTTGCCGTAAACCAGGAAAAAAGATGAACATATCCACTATTTGGCGAAAATTCCGCAGCCAGCAAGCCTTCTGCTTGGCTGCACTGCTTGCGGGTTGCCTTGTATTTATCGGTTGTTCCCCCGCCCAGTCAGCGGCTGGCAATTCAGTCGATCCCAAGTTTAAAGAGCAAGTCTTGCAGGTGATCCGCGAAAACCCCCAAGCAATTTTAGATTCGGTACAAGCGTATCAGCAACAGCAGCAGCAGTCTCTCAAAGCAGCGCAGGAGTCATTTTTCCAGGAGATGAAAACAAATCCCAAATCGGCGATCGGGGATTCTCCTAGCACGGGTTCGGCTTCGCAGCAGATTGTACTTTTAGAATTCTCTGACTTTCAATGTCCGTTTTGCGCGCGCGCTCACGATACCGTTAAGCAGTTTATGGCAAAACACCAGGACAAAGTTACTTTAGCTTACAAGCATTTTCCCTTGAGTTCAATTCACCCTCAAGCGCTACCAGCAGCTAAAGCAGCTTGGGCTGCACAACAGCAGGGAAAATTCTGGGAATATTACAGCGCTTTGTTTGAAGGGCAAAAACAGTTAGGCGAGGAATTTTACGGATCGATCGCCCAAAAGCTCAATCTCAAGTTAGATAAATTCAACAGCGATCGCAACAGCCCCGCCGCCGAAGCCGCGATTCAGAAAGACGTGCAACTGGCTCAAAAACTGGGAATCGAAGGCACTCCATTCTTTATTCTGAACGGCAAAACATTCTCCGGTGCGCTGGAGCTTTCTGAGATGGAAAAGATTCTCGCCAGTGTCTCCAAATAACAAGGTAAAAGATACGACAAACTTAGTTTTTCTGTCTTTTTCACTTTTTCGTTGCAATTTCAATTTGGAGTCGTTAAAGATGCATTCCCAGACTAAAGTCTGGGAACAATCAAAATTTAACTGATTAGCGGAATTCCCCATCCGTCTACACGGTGGGGATGGATAGCGCGGCTGTTGGAACTCCCCGATCCAACAGCCAATTAGCTTTGCCTTCGACCTAGAATATTTATTTACTGATTTAAGTTTTTCGTAGTAAGATAGAGACATGAAACACGCAGTCAAGGTACGAATTTATCCTAACGATGAGCAGCAAGTAGCGCTATCAAAAGCATTCGGCTGTGCCCGTTGGTTTTGGAATAATTCGTTAGCCATGACCAATCAACTTTATAAAGAAACTGGTAAAGGGCTATCCCAGGAAGGGAGAAACGACCGTCTACCTGCTCTCAAAAAAGAGTTTGGATGGTTGGCTGAACCTTATAGCCAAGTGTTGCAATCGGTGTCGCTAAACTTGTCTAGAGCGTTTATCAATTTCTTTGAGCGACGGGATAAGGAATGAAAATTTAATAACACAAGCAAGGTATAATAAACAAATGAGTGATTGCAAAGGATGTAACATTTCATTTTGTGGTCAAAACTCATCCTTAGGAATGAAAATTTAATAACACAAGCAAGGTATAATAAACAAATGAGTGATTACAAAGGATGTAACATTTCATTCTGGTGGTCAAAACTCATCCTTATTCGATGTTCACCTTCTTTGTTTTCCTAATAATTGGTTAGTTAATTTCCTTCATTTTGTTCAGGTAAATTTATGTATTACTCCTCTGAAATTACTGCTCAGATGCGGAAACTTTATCAATCTCTATCTGAAAAAGATCGACGAAGATATGCAGCAATAGAAGCCGAAAAACTTGGTTATGGTGGAATTAGTTACATATCCCGAATTTTGGCAGCAGACAGAAATACAATAGCCAAAGGCATTAAGGAATTAAAAAGTGAATCAGAGACTACTTTTGAGGGACACAGAATTCGTCAAAAAGGAGGAGGAAGAAAAACTAGCGAGTCTCTGATACCTGGCTTGAATGAAAGTTTTTTAGAAGTGTTAAAACATTATACAGCAGGCAGCCCAATGGATGAGAAAATTAAATGGACTAATCTCACTCAAGAAGAAATAGTTGAAGGTCTGAAAGTTCATGGCATAACAGTCAGTGTAACGGTTGTCAAAAAATTATTAAAAAAGCACGGATATGTGAAACGTCAAGCTCAAAAAAAACAAACAACAGGAATAACAAAGAATCGTAACGAACAATTTGAAAATCTTGCCAGAATCACTGAAGAGTATGAGTTACAGGGAAATCCTATCATTAGCATGGATACCAAAAAAAAGGAATTTATTGGAAATTTATATCGCTCAGGAACTCTGTATACTACCGAAACAGTTACCACACTTGACCATGACTTTTTCAGTTTGGCTGAGGGCAAAATAGTACCTCATGGAATTTATGATGTGCAACATAACCGAGGATATTTAACCCTAGGTATTAGTAAAGATACGAGTGAATTTGCTTGTGAATCGATTAAATCATGGTGGATAAATTACGGAATCTATCTCTACCCTCAAGCAAGTTCAATCTTGATTAAATGCGATGGAGGTGGCAGTAATAATTCTAATCACTATATCTTTAAATCGGATTTGCAAAAATTAGTCAACGTAGCTCCATATAGAAATCAGAATAGCACATTATCCTCCCTATACATTGGAGTATAATCCAATAGAGCATCGCTTATTTCCTCATGTAACGAGAGCTTGTCAAGGAGTGATTTTTACTTCTGTTGAGTTTGTCAAAGAGCTCATGAAAAAAACCCACACAAAACCGGACTTTCTGTGGTGGTAAATGTGCTTGATAAAATTTATAAAACTGGTAGAAAAGTAGCAGATGGATTTAAGAATACAATGAAAATTATTTTTGATGAATATTTGCCAAAATGGAATTACCGTGCTGTTCCGACAAATGAGTAGATAATGAAGTTATTAATTTTTCAGTCCTAAGGATAGGGATTTTGTTGATTTAGTAATTAGCCTTGGCAAACCGCCTCAAATTCTTTGGCTAACCTGTGGCAACATTACGAATAAAGATTTGCATCGTATTTTTACTCGTGCTTTTCCTGACGCAATTGAGCTATTTAATAATGGCGAAAATATTGTGGAAATTGGTAGGATAAAATATAGCCTTTCTCAAAAAGATGAGGTATGACAGACAGCTTACATAACCTCCCAGACAAAGAGGGCTCGCATCCCAACAACGTCCGCGAATCTTTCTGAGAACCGCTATAAATTACTTTCGAGTTTTCCAATTATCAATCTCCTTGGTCACAAACTTCTCTAAAAATGTGTTTTTAGTCATTAGTTAATAGAGTTAATAGTGAAAAACTAATAACTAATGACCAATGAATAATTAATCTAAAAATCCCATTAAGGTCGAGCTGTCGTCAATGTCGTTGGAAGCAATTGGCCGGTTGCCTCCCATGGTGGAGTAAACTTCATCAATGTGCAGATTGCTGATCGCAATAGGGCGCGCACCGGACATACTGAACATTTCGCTGACTTGCATGGCGCTGGAGCCGATCGGGCGTCTGCCGAGTGTAGCCACCACTTCAAAGTCGCTGGCTTCGATCGGGCGATTGCCTACAGTGCCGTAGGTTTCGCTGATGTGCAGGGTGCTAGCGCCGATCGGGCGATTCCCCGAGATCGAGACTGTCTCGCTGATGGTAAAATCGTTTGGGCCGACGGGGCGGTTGTCATGTAGGAGTTGCGGCTGATAAAGTTGAATGCCCGCTGATTTGGCTTCGCTGGCGGGTGGTAGGGCCTTGGTAGTGCCTTTGCCGCCGCGGGGGCTCGCTTTGACTTTGTCTTTGGGTGTGAGAGCCATAATTTTTTTTCCTTGCTGATTACTGGGTTCGGACAACTGCTTTTCTGGGCTTTCTGCTTTCTATTTGAACCGATAATTAAAATAATATTATAAAGTTTAACTATTTTCTTAACGAAATTGCAGAATCTCTGAATTTTTGTTAAAATTTATCGGTAATAGCGACATTTTCCTATGGTAACTGCGGCAGCATCTTTTCAATTGCAAGCGCCCTTCGATCCCACGGGCGACCAACCGCTAGCGATCGCCCAACTCGTCAAAGGCATCCAAGCGGGCGATCGATTTCAAACCTTACTCGGTGCCACAGGTACGGGCAAAACCTTCACCATTGCCTCGGCGATCGAAAAAATCGGTAGACCCACCTTAGTCTTAGCACACAACAAAACCCTGGCCGCTCAACTGTGCAACGAACTCCGCAATTTTTTCCCCAACAATGCAGTCGAATACTTTGTCAGTTATTACGACTACTACCAACCTGAAGCATACATCGCCGTCAGCGATACTTTTATTGAAAAAACCGCAGCAATTAACGATGAGATCGATATGCTGCGACACTCCGCCACGCGATCGCTCTTTGAACGCCGCGACGTAATTGTCGTAGCATCAATTAGCTGCATTTACGGTTTGGGAATGCCCGCAGAATACCTGAAAGCTGCTATCCCTTTGCAAGTAGGAATGGAAGTCAACCAGCGGCAAATATTGCGAGATTTAGTCAACGTCCAATACAGCCGCAACGACCTAGATTTAGGTAGAGGCAAATTTCGAGTCAAAGGCGATGTTGTAGAAATCGGCCCCGCCTACGAAGATCGAATTATTCGCGTCGAATTCTTCGGCGACGAAATCGATGCCATTCGCTACGTTGACCCCGTAACTGGTAAAATCATCCAAAGTACAACGGCTTTAAATATTTATCCTGCGCGCCACTTTGTGACTGCTGATGATAAATTAGAGGCAGCTTGCCAAGGAATAGAACTCGAATTAGAAGACAGGCTGCTAGCATTTGAAAAAGAAGGGAAACTATTAGAAGCGCAGCGGATAGAACAGCGCACCCGCTACGATTTGGAAATGCTGCGGGAAGTTGGATACTGTAACGGAGTAGAGAATTATTCGCGGCATTTAGCAGGCCGAAATGCCGGAGAACCGCCCGAATGTTTGATTGATTATTTTCCGAAAGATTGGATGTTGGTAGTAGATGAATCCCACGTCACAGTGCCGCAAATTCGGGGAATGTACAACGGCGACCAAGCGCGGAAAAAAGTATTGATCGAACATGGTTTTCGCTTGCCAAGTGCTGCTGACAACCGCCCTTTGAAAGCAGAGGAGTTCTGGGCAAAAGAGAATCAGTGCATCTTTGTTTCTGCGACTCCGGGGAATTGGGAAATGGAAATCTCGGAAGGGAGAGTTGCCGAGCAAGTAATTCGCCCTACGGGAGTCGTCGATCCGACAATTTTCGTGCGCCCGACGGAAGGACAAATTGACGATTTGTTGGGGGAAATTAAGCAGAGAGTCACTCGGGACGAGCGAGTTTTGGTGACGACTTTGACGAAGCGGATGGCGGAGGATTTAACTGAATATTTGCAGGAAAGGGCGATTAGAGTCCGGTATTTGCACTCGGAAATTCAGTCGATTCAACGCATCGAAATTATCCAAGATTTGCAGGATGGCAAGTTTGATGTGTTGATTGGCGTCAACTTGTTGCGGGAAGGTTTGGATTTGCCGGAAGTGTCGCTGGTGGTGATTTTGGATGCGGATAAAGAGGGGTTTTTGCGATCGGAACGTTCTTTGATTCAAACGATTGGGCGGGCGGCGCGCCACGTGCAGGGACAGGCTATTTTGTATGCGGATAATTTGACTGATAGCATGGTTAAGGCGATCGACGAAACGGATCGGCGCCGGGGGATTCAGCTAGCGTACAATAAGATGCACGGGATTACGCCGCAGCCGATCGCGAAAAAGCGATCGACTAATGCGATTCTGGCGTTTCTGGATGTGTCGCGCAAGCTGAACTCGCAGCAGTTGGAGGAGGTTTACGAACAGGTGGATGAGTTATCTTTGGACGAGATTCCTCAGTTAATCGGGCGGTTGGAGACGCAGATGAAGGCGGCGGCGAAGAAGTTGGAGTTTGAGGAGGCTGGTAAGTTGCGCGATCGAATTAAGCATTTGCGGGATAAGTTATTGGGACATTAGACATCGACCATATTTACCGTGGAACAGGCATCTTGCCTGTTCAAAATAGGCTTTTGATGTATATTAAACTCGGCGGTTGAAACCGCGTCTACACGAACAAAACCCGCCTTCGCGGGTTGAAGAATGGGGAGCAATGAGCAAATTTCAGTTATTCGATGCAGTATGTTTAACCGAAGCAGTCGCCCTCGGTGATGGCGAGATTGCACCGCCAGAAACAGCCGGGGCAATTGTTGAGGTATTCAAAAACGGTGAAGCCTATTTAGTCGAGTTATTTGGCGGATGGGTGAAAGCAGAAGTTGGCGGAGATTTTGTTACCGCAACTCAGGATGAACCAGAATCATTTATGGAAACGATAGGTGTTGAAACGGTTTATCCGCATCAGTTGCGATTATACAACTGACGCATGGGCCCAGAAACCGGGTTTTTGTGAAAATACTTCGTTGTGGCGAGTAAATTCGTTAAAAACCCGGTTTCTTTGTCGGAGTGCATAAATTCCGATCGACCTATTATATCGACCTATTATATAGATGAATGGGAAGGGCGATCGCATTAAGAATTTGCGCGATCGACTGTTAGGTTATTAATGGATAATTTAAAAGCCGAACATTAGCTTGAGTCCATTTGCGATCGGCTGATACTCTTCTGCGGTTAAACTGCCAAGATACCGCAATATTCGCCGGATATCTACAGTGCGTACTTGATCCAGCAATACTATCGAGTCGGCAGTTAGATTTCCCACTCCTGCCCGAAGACTTGGGTATAAAATTGGATTTTGTGCAGTCCAATCTCCTGATTGTCTGGTAATCGGCACAACAATCACAAGCTCAAAACGGATCGTACCTGTGTCGCTTGGGCTCCCCACTACTACAGCAGGGCGTCTTCCTTGTTGTTCGTGCAGTGCAGGCGTTTGAGGAGGGAAATCAACGAGTAAAATATCGCGGATGTTGAATGTATTAGTCACGCTTATTACTTTACCCTTTCGTCTTCAAGAATAACGGCACCTACTCCCGGTATATAGCGCACAGGTTGACCAAGTTTCATCGGATCTACATCTCCCCAATCATAGGGGGGAATTTCATTATCGACGAGGTAAAGTTGGCGCCAAGGCGATTTTGCCAATGCTTCCTCGGAAATGTCAGGAAAAAACATAAGCACTTCTGCGATACCGACTGGAAAACCATTGAGTTTGCTCAAGCCATCTATAATGGCGGCTAAGACGGATAAGTCTAGGTGGCTGAGGTTTTCTGCTTTTTCGATCAGTTGGTATACGGTTTCAGGATTGAGTGTTTCGCCGACAGCTTCGATTAAGTTTTCGGGGGTGAAGCCTCGACATTTCAAGTATTCGGCTAGTTGTAAGCGAATTGTACTCATGGGTTTAGTGGAGAAAGATTTTAGGGTGAAGGGCGATCGCCCTTTACCATTGTCTTATTTTTTGGATGGTAAGGGCGATCGGCTTTTTGTTAAATTCCTAGTCTATCCGTAACATATTCGCGATCGTGACAATCTGCGTGTGATGAACCATCGTTATCCCAAGGATTTGGCTGACAATCAAGTTCGTACTTCAAGTCATCTATTTCCTGTCGCTGTTCTTGGATAGTTTCGTCCTTGTCATCAAGCAGACTGCGGATACACTCTGCCCAAGCGGGGTTTAACTCCTCCAAAGCAGAGAAGATCGGAGTCAGGCTATGCTTGGCATACAATAGTCCATCTTGTGGGTTATAATTGTCGAACATATATTTCAAAAGTTGGGTTTAGTTGTGTGGGTCTGACGTTTACAGGTCAAATCAACTTAGCTACCTAGCTAAAACGAGGGCATTGTCTGAATTAGTAGTTCAGGCGGGCCTTTTTCGTATCAGGATAGGATTCGGTATTGCGAAAAATCCAAGATTGCAAAAAATACAAGACATTAGAGAGTTCTTATACTTGGCAATTTGAGGAGTTTTTGTCTTCTTTTGTCTTTTAAGACTTTAACACTGGCCAGCAGAATTGGCAACTATATTTTGTGCCAAATATCGATAAATATAAACCTCTCTACCTGATATCAGCGTCAATCCAATCTGGGAAATTTTCCCAATATTGGGAATAATGACTTGAAAGATTGTTGAGTTAGGTATGCTAAAGTTTAGATCGCTCCTCTATCCCATTTCCTCTGCGTCAAGGGCGATCGCCCAAAACACCACCAAAAACCAACTACTTGCTCAATACCACAGCATCCGTACTGCTAGCAAAAGCCGGATGAATAAACTCCTCCTTCTCGAACAGCGTGATGAAACCCTGATCTACAGCTAGCTGCATCACTTCCGTCAAAAATCCTCTGAGGGTATCTAATACTTGAGTGCGATCGCATTCAAACACCTTTTCCCAGCACGAAGTCCCAAACTCGATCCAAGTGCAGTTAATCTTATTGTCGATCGGTAGCAACATAATAGTAAACCAACTCTCACCAAAGTCTATTTCTATTGGTTTACCTTGCGATAGCTTCGCAATTTCCTTGGGAAAGTAATTGTCGATCATCATACAGATATCTGGATCTAAAAACACCTCTTTTTGAGCATCACCTATTTCTATGAAAACTTTATGGTTGTATTCAAAACAGAAACATCGCCATCCCATTTCAAAATGAGAAAGCTCTCCTAATGGATCTTCTGGAGGTTCTGCCCAGTCTTCTAAGAAACGCTCTCCTAATTTAAAATTAAATTTTTGACCGCTATTCATGGCTGCTACTCCTATGTTAGAACTTCGCGCTCTCCCGATTATGCAAAAGTATGAAAATATATGATATTCGATCGCACTTACAGATTTTTGCTCAAACGCTTCGACTATACACAAGTTTGTAAAGAATTTTTAAATAGATCGCCACTTTTCGGTATTTATGTTAGTGTAAGGCCAAGTCAGGGAAGCACAAAAAAATGATTGCTGTTTGGTTTGATGAAAAATTTAGCAAGCTGACAATATTACCCAATAATTGTATACTATGAAACGGAATTTATTAATCCTGACTTTAGGCGCGATCGCACTTTTTGGCTTGCCCAGTTGCTCAACAAACGCCAGTACCTCCACGGCTACAACGGTTGCAACGGCAGCAGCGCCAACTGATGCCTCGCTCAAAATCGGAGGTTCAAGCAGCACAATAGGTGTGATTCAGACGCTAGCGACTAATTATGAATCCACCTCCCAAAACACCAAAATTACTCAGTTAGAGCCGGGACAATCTGAAACAGTGATTGCAGGAGTCAAACAACAACTTATTGATATTGGTGCAATTTCTAAAACATTAAAGCCCGAGGAAAATGATGGCACATTAGAGTTTCGTGAAGTCGCCCACGATGCCCTTCTCGTTGCTACTCATCCCAGCGTCAAAGGGGTGAAAAACCTGACCACTAAAGACCTCAAAGCCATTTACAGCGGCACCTTGACCAACTGGAAAAAACTGGGCGGGCCCGATGCTAAGATTGTGGTACTCGATCGCCCAGAAGATGAATCTGCCAAACGCCTCCTCCGCAAACACTATCTCGGAAAAGATTTGAAGAGTTCACCGCAAGCAGTAGTGTTCCGCAAAGAAGGAGAATTAATCGAGGCGATTCAAAGCACTCCCTACAGCATCGGTACTTTTTCCCTGGCTTACGCCATTTCCCATAAACTACCCGTAAACCGTCTTAGTCTCAACAATGTTGAGCCTACAGCCGAAAATGTCAAAGCAGGCAAATATCAAATGGTACGCCCGATCGAAATTCTTTGGCATAAAAATGCTTCGGAGTCTACTCAAGGACTGATTAAATACATTTTTAGCCCGTCAGGAACCACTGCTTTGGAGAAGTCTGGGTTTGTTGTTAGTAAATAGCATCAACTTGAGCTGCGAACCTAGTGTCAGCTTACTGATGAGTTAACAATCTTCTCGATCCTTCTCTATCCAGCTTTGTTAAGAAGGGACTAGACGATCGATTCCCCCTTTTTAAGGAATATTTACTGGTATCGAGAGTGCGCGGTAAGCTAGATTTATTAAACAACTTGACGTTTAAATTGACACTACATGGTTTTAGCTACACTCAATCCTAGGTTGAAGTAGATATGTTACAGGGCTTCAGATATGTGCGACTCCCAATCTCAGTCAAGCTGTTGTCTCCTTTGTTGGTGGCATTCCTTAGCCTGTGGACTTTCGGAACCCTGGGCTTTGGTTATTTTGCCAGAAAGAACTTAGAACAAACGGCGCACAAGGAGATAGAAGATAGGGCTACTTTACTCCAACAAGATCTGAAGCAAAAGCAAGAATTGCTCTACTTAAAAGCTCGTTGGGTGAGCGAGGACAGGAATGTAATCAGGGCCGTTGCTGCGGGCGATCGCCCTTTATTGCTCCGTACCATGTTACCAATCCAGGCATCCTTAAAACTGGATTTGATCAGAATCGTAGACACAAATGGTGAACTCTTAGTATCTTCGCAGCAGGGAGCACTGACACAAGCAATATTAGAAGATACTGCCATCAATCGTGCGGCTCGTGCTGGACTAAGTTTATCGGGCATTCTGCTGGCAGAAAAAGGGGCTGTACCCTCCCTGGTGGGATTGATCTCGATCAAATCTTCTACACAAATTTTGGCTGGTTTGGTTGTGGGGGGTGCGATTGACGACGCACTACTTCAGCAAATTCGCGGTAACACATCCATGCACTTAGTTGCATTCCAGGGCGATCGCATAACTGCTTCTACTTTACAGCTTAATCGCGATCGACCCTGGCAAGCTCCCCAGCCTGAATCTCTACCTAAAGTCGCAAAGATTGCAGGCGAAAACTACTTGATTAAAACGATCGGGCTACCAGGATTCGATCGCGCAACCCTCAAAATCGCCGTACTCAAGTCTGTCATACAAACCGAACAAGCAGAACAAAAGTTGTGGTTTGTGGTGGGTGGCTTTGGGCTGCTGGGAAGTTTCCTGGTGACGGGAGTGACACTCTGGGGATTTCGCATCACCCAATCTCTGGGGCGTCGGATTCAAAGCCTAACCCAAGCAACCCAGCAATTAGCCCAAGGCGACTTAACGACTCGCATTCCAGTCAACAACGAAGATGAAGTGGGGATTCTGGCACAATCATTTAACGTTATGGCACAAGAGCTAACAAATCGCGATCGACAACTAAGCCAACAAATGCAGCAATTAGAAAGCACGCTGAAAGAATTGCATCGTACCCAGAGTCAGATGGTGCAGAGTGAAAAAATGTCAGCACTAGGGCAAATGGTAGCAGGCGTAGCCCATGAAATCAACAATCCAGTTAGCTTTATTCACGGCAACATCACATACGTCAATCAATATACACAAGAACTGCTGCGATTGCTCAATTCATATCAACAGCACTATCCGAACCCTCCCCAATCGCTGCAAACAGAACTAGATGATGTGGATCTAAATTTTCTGAGTGAAGATCTCACCAAGGTACTGCATTCGATGCAAGTAGGCTCCGATCGCATTCGGGAAATTGTAATTTCGCTCCGCAATTTTGCTCGCCTGGATCAAGCAGAATTGAAGTTTGTCAATCTGCATGAAGGCATTGATAACACATTAATGATTGTGCAACACCGCATCAAAGCGACA
Source organism: Microcoleus sp. PH2017_09_SFU_O_A (assembly GCF_020738625.1). Classification (NCBI taxonomy): domain Bacteria; kingdom Bacillati; phylum Cyanobacteriota; class Cyanophyceae; order Oscillatoriales; family Microcoleaceae; genus Microcoleus; species Microcoleus sp. PH2017_09_SFU_O_A. The sequence continues at coordinate 89,734 of NZ_JAEQCF010000002.1, read as the reverse complement.
GCACAACACCCAACCATTGAGATCGTAAAACAATATGGCGATTTGCCGCAGGTAGAATGCTATGCAGGACAACTCAACCAAGTATTTATGAACCTGCTAGTAAATGCGATTGACGCCTTGGAGGAGAGCAACCGAGGGCGCAGTTTCGATCAGATTGCCACCAACCCGAACACGATCTGCATTACTACCTCTCGCACGGAACCAAATCAAGTGCAGATAGTGTTTGCCGATAATGGTGCAGGTATTCCAGAGAATGTGCGATCGCGCCTATTTGACCCTTTCTTCACCACCAAGCCAGTGGGAAAGGGAACCGGGTTAGGCTTATCTATTAGCTATCAGATAATTGCTGAAAAGCATGGCGGAAAATTATGGTGCGATACTGCACCAAACTGCGGCACAAAATTTATCATCGAGCTGCCAATATCGGGCAACCATCAAGTTCATTAGGGAAATAATTATAGCACTTATGGTGTAACATGAGTTACGCTTAGGTAATTGATAATTGGCAATTAGCAATTGCTCTGAAGGTCTGTAGTGAGGACTTTAGTCCGCATTCACCTGAGGAATAAAATCAAATCCGGTAGCATCCGAATTATGTAGTGCGAGCGTCTCGCTCGCGAGTGGATCGCGAGCGAGACGCTCGCACTGAACGATTCAAATATATAATTCCGATGCTACCGGAAACGATATAAAATCCGAACGAGCGAACCAATTTTAGGATGGCGATTCCAGCGAAAATGATATGATTTAACCTTAACAAAAACGGTTCGTATTGCCCTTCATTTTGTGTTTGGGCTGCGGACTGAAGTCCGCACTACGAACCTTACTGATTGCGGTCATTCGAGCGGAGGCTATATCACTTAACCGCAACCTACTAATAAGGATTACGGCGTGGGATTGGGATAATTCGCGTGTACCGAATTGATTTCTGCTACGATATCTCGATCGAGAGTCACCTCCAAACTGCTAAGATTTTCCTCAAGTTGTGCGATCGATGTTGCACCGATAATTGTGCTAGTTACGAACCAACGCGATCGCACATAAGCCAAAGCCATTTGCGCCGGACTCAAACCGTGCGATCGCGCAATCTCAACATAGGCTTTCACGGCATCGTTCAGATTAGTTTTATCGTAACGTTGACCGAATCCTGCGAACAAAGCCAGTCGGGAATTTTCCGGGATTCCATTTAGATATTTACCCGTTAAAAGTCCGAAACCCAAGGGACTGTAAGCCATCAATCCCACATTTTTAAATCTGCAAGTTTCTGCCAAATTCATGTGAAAAGTCCGATTGCTCAAACTGAAAGCATTCTGAATCGAAATAACCTTCGGCAAATCGTGTTTTTCGGCTAATTCGCAAAACTCGCAAACTCCCCAAGGCGTTTCGTTGCTCAAACCCAAATAGCGAATTTTGCCAGCTTTAATTAAGTCAGCAAATACCTCTAATTGTTCCAAAATCGGTACGGTTTCGTGTTCTTGGGCGATGTCGTAATCTGGCGCACCAAATAGGGGCACGTAGCGATCGGGCCAGTGGATCTGATAGAGGTCGATGTAGTCTGTTTGCAGGCGCTTCAGGCTGTCGTTCAGGGCTTTTTCGACATTTGGGCGATCGATCTGATTTTTCCCTTCCCTAATCCACTTCAATCGAGTGCTTCTCCCCGCCACTTTAGTAGCTATAATGACTTTATCCCGCTGCTGTCGCGCCAACCATTCGCCGATATATTCCTCGGTTTTGCCCTGAGTTTCGGGTTTTCCCGGCACCGGATACATTTCTGCCGTATCGATAAAGTTGATGCCTCGGGCGATCGCAAAATCGAGCTGTTCAGCCGCTTCTGCAACCGTATTCTGCTGGCCGTAAGTCATCGTACCCAAACAGATTTCAGATACTAATAAGTCGCTGTTACCTAGTTTTTTGTATTCCACGATCTCAATTGCCGAAAAATTATCTAATTCTATCTTACCGAAAAACCTTGATTTAATATACAGCTCAGAAAAGTGAGATCGGCTTTCTCCTCTATTCCTCTTTTTCTCTGCGATCTCTGCGCCCTCTGCGGTTAAAAAAAATAAAATATCTCCGCAATTAAGTGCTAATATAAATAATTACTCTCCCTCCGATGTATGAGCAGTCGCCAGCCAAAAGTTCCATTTGTAAACCTTTACCTGCAACACCAACCAATCGAATCTCAAATAGCAGCAACACTTGCAACAATTATCCAGCACGGAGACTTTATTTTAGGTGAAGCACTGGCAGAATTTGAAACAGCCTTTGCAGCAGCTTCTGGAGTAAAATACGGCGTAGGAGTGGCTTGTGGAACTGATGCGATCGCCCTTGGACTCCAAGCTTGTGGCATCCATCCGGGCGACGAAATCATCCTCCCAGCCAACACATTTATCGCTACTATAATTGGTGTGATTCAAGCCAAAGCAGTACCTATTCTGGTAGATTGTGACCCGGAAACCGCCCTGATTGACCTCACAGCAGCCGAAACAGCAGTCAGCTCAAAAACTAAAGCAATTATCCCCGTACACCTCTACGGTCAAATGGTATCGCCTAGGGAAGTTTTAGATTTTGCTAGCCGCCACAAATTAATGATATTTGAAGATGCGGCACAAGCCCATTTAGCCGAAAGAGAAGGATACCGTGCAGGTTCCTTTGGTAAAGCAGCAGCATTCAGCTTTTATCCCAGCAAAAACCTCGGCTGTTTTGGCGATGGTGGGATGTTAATTACTAACGATGCAGAAATCGCACAAAAAATGCGAACTCTCCGCAATTACGGAGCACCCAGCAAATATTTGCACGCAGAAATCGGCACCAACAGCCGCCTCGATAATTTGCAAGCCGCCGTGCTCAATTTGAAATTGCCTTACTTGGAAAAATGGAATCGCGATCGCACCGACGCCGCTCAATACTACAATACTCTACTAGAACCCCTGAAACCCAAAGGCATTGTACCGATCGCCAATCACAGCGGCACAGGTCACATTTATCACCTCTACGTAATCCAGATTACTGACAAAAGCCCGTTACGGAAGCCCTCCCCTACGGGGGCTACGCCAACGAAGAGGATCGCCCGCAACACCCTTCAGGAACATCTCACCCGAGAAGGCATCCAAACAGGCATCCACTATCCCGTACCTTGCCACCTGCAACCAGCCTACCAAAACTTAGGCAATCCGGGCGACTTCCCCCACACCGAAACCCTGTGCGAACAAATTTTATCCTTGCCAATGTATCCCGGATTGAGCAATACTCAGATCGAGCAGGTTGTAAGGGCGATCGAGAAATCAGTTGACAGTTGACAGTTGACAGTTGACAGTAGGAAGAGTTGACAGTTGACAGAAGAAAGACGCAATACTGAAGGAAGACGCAATACTCTAGATGGAAGAAGACATATAGCGGTTATCACAAACATGAGGTACGTTGTTGGGCTTGGGCCCTCTTAGTTTAACTGGTTGTATAAGCTGTCAGTCATACCTCATCTTTTTGAAAAAGGCTATATACAGTAAACTGTTTAGCGATCGGTATTTTACCTTTAATTAAGTTAATTTACTTAATTGTTTATAAAAGTTATGGTGAGGATGTTGCAAGCCATAGAGTAGAAATCTCAAAGCGTTGGAGTTGGGAATTAACAAATCTTTAACTCACCGTTCAAAATCGCTTTCGCGTTGCGAATCCAGCGCGGCCATGTCAAAACTTCTCAAACCATGCAAATCCAGCGCCGAATTCGCATTGTTCTCAAGCGATACCTCATGGGGGAAGGTATCACGGTACTCCTAGTGCTGCTTTACGCCCCCCTGCTAGTACACTGGTACGACGGCTGGTTCAACAAAAACATCAGCATCGAACACGAATATTTCAGCCACGGAATAATTGGTTTACCCTACGCCGCTTATATTGCTTGGACAAACCGAAACTGCTGGCGGCGCTTAGGCGACTCGCCACATCCTTTGGGAAGCTTTTTGCTGTTAATAGCAACGCTTTTTTATCTGAGTCGCTTAAGCGATTTGGTGAATTTATCTCTACCACTAATGCTAGCCAGTATTTGCTTGTCTTTAAAAGGATTTTCCGGCTTAAAATTGCAAGCAATGCCGCTTTTGTTCGTATTTTTTGCCTCGCCAAATCACATTCCTTACCTCATAGAACCCTACGCCTTGCCGTTACAGCACTTCATTGCTCAAGTATCAGGCTGGATCTTAATTAAAGTCGGTCTGAACGTGAGAATCGAAGAAATTTATCTGTACGTAAACGATCGCATTGTCGAAGTCGCCCCTCACTGTGCAGGCTTAAAAATGCTGTTTACCAGTCTTTATGTCAGCTTAATTTTGATAGATTGGACGGGAGTTTGGAGTTCCCAAAAAAGAAGCATTTTGTTTTTAGTGGCCACATCTATCATTAGCATCACTTCCAACATTCTCCGCAACACTTTGCTGACTTACTTTCACGGAACCGACAGAGAGAGACTTTTTACTTGGTTGCACGCCGGATGGGGCGGAGACTTGTATTCTGCTTGTATACTAGGCTTATTGGTACTTCTCATCAACGGGATGGAAAAGTATTTCCCAAGCCAGCCTGCCGATTAATGAAACAAATGATTTCAGCACGGAAACTACTGCGGCGCTACCAAGTATCTAAAATTGTGGTACTGGTGTTTTTGCTGGTACTGGTTGCGGGAGTAGCAATTCCTGGCTACGCGACGGGAAGGTGGCCTTGGACAAATCCGCCAACAGTTACAAACCTCAAGCAGTTAAAAAGTTTGCGCCAACACGGGATGACACTTCCTGACTGGGAGGTGATCCGCATCCAGAATAACCTTCAAATTGGCGGACACAGATGGTTAGTTGAAGAAATTAAAAATCATCAAACAATTGCCATTTTATTGCTAATGCCTCAAAATTCCCCCAAAAACCAGCCGCAAGTAGAATGGCTAGATATTGATGGATTTCACCGGTGGCAAACAGATTCTCATCGCACTTTGAGGTTTACAGTTAAATTAGCGCCAACATCCGACAAGCCCTCACCTACTATCGAGACGAGGTTTTTCCGAAGCTGGACTTCTCAACAAACTTTTGCTGTCGTGCAGTGGTACGCTTGGCCTAATGGGGGTTCTCCAGCAACCAGCCGCTGGTTTTGGGAAGATAGCATTGCGAGGCTGTCGAACCGCCGCGCCTCTTGGGTTGCTGTCAGTATCATAGTTCCCATCCAACCGCAGGGCGATATTAAGATAGTTGAACCGCTGCTGGAATCTCTGGGCCAAAGTGTTCAGACTCAATTAATGGCAGAAATTTTCTGAGTTTAATCAAGAGGGCGATTGAAATCGCTTCTACACAAACAAAGACCGCCTCCGCGGGCTAGAAGAATCAAGAGGAAAAGTTAAACGAATTTGGTATCAAGAGTAGATATTTATAGTTGAGAATTGCGGAGATGAAACTTAAAAAACAGCGAAACATTGAAAATATTACCCTTTTTTATTATTTCAAAATGCCGGATAAATTCATAATTAGAAATCGCGTCGCTTTTTCCTTGGCTGGCCTGTATTCAAGTGCTTGGACTCTATCTTTCGCTGCTGTATTGTGGGGCTTTAACGGCAAGGTTTTTTCAGAAACGGCTTTAGCCCAATCTGTTGTTCCTAGTTCTGAGCGACTTGTGCCGCCACAGCCACTGCGCGTACCGCCACCGCCACCTACTAATTTCAACAGGGAAATTAACCCAGCTTTTCGGAATCGGCCGTACCGCCTGGGCCCGGGAGACCAGATTTCCGTTCAAGTTCAGCGCTTTCCAGAGCTAAATTTTACGGGTGCAATCAGCCCTGAAGGGGTAATTGTACTGCCGCTAATCGGCACAGTAAATGTGCGCGGCCTTACCGTCGAAGAAGCACAGCAGCGCCTCCGCGAGCGCTTTACTCAATTTATCAAAAATCCTCAAGTCTCGGCTGCTTTGCTCGTTCAGCGCCCGGTAGTGGTGACGGTGACGGGGGAAGTGGCCAGGCCTGGTTTTTATCCGCTGCAAACTCCGCAGCTTCCGGCGGCTTTGGCTGCTGCTGCTGGGACGACTCCGACGGCTGAACTGCGGGCGGTGCGGGTGCGGCGGACTTTGCCGGGTGGTGCTGTGGCTGAGCAAGTTGTTGATATTTTGACGCCGCTGCAAACTGGTATTGCTCCGCCGGATTTGCGTTTGGAAGATGGAGATGCGATCGTCGTACCGTATAAACAGGTTACAGCCGATCGCAAGTCCGATCGAGATTTAGCATCCAGATACAGCCTAGCCGCTGCCGCTGTCCCCGTTCAAATCACAGTCACCGGAGAAGTCAGCAAACCTGGTTTTTACACGCTTCCGGCGGGTTCAGGTCGAATTTCCGCCGCTTTGACGATTGCGGGGGGAGTCACGGGAAAAGCCGATTTACGAGCCGTGCGAGTGCGACGGACGCTGGTGGATGGCTCCTCGGTGGAGCAACCCCTCGACCTCTACACTCCCTTAGCAAAGGCTAACGATTTGTTTGATTTTCCTTTGGCCTCGGGAGATGTGATTGTCATCCCAGAATTGGACGCTAGTATCAAAAACCTAGACTACGACAAAGCTTTGGTGGCGCGTTCTACGCTGATGAAGCCCAAGATCTACGTTCGAGTTTTGAGTTACGCTAGTGGTAGTTTGACCTCGTTTTACCTAGAAAATGGCAGCAAGTTTTTGGATGCTATCAACAACTTGCCTGTGAATCTGGCTGATTTGCGGAAAATGGCCTTGATCCGGTTCGACCAAAAGCAAGGTAGAGCAATCAACCGCAAGATAGATGCAAAAGCTGCTTTGGAGGGCAATGTTTCTCAGAACCCGATGCTGGAAGATAATGATGTGATTGTGATTGGTCGGAATCTGGTAGAGCGTATTGGTTATGTTCTCAATACCTTTACTCGACCATTCCGGGATACTTTGGGATTTATTCTGTTTTTTGAGCAGTTGAGAAATGGGGTAAACAATCTGTTTGGGCCATCCAACAACAATAATAATAGGTAGTTAGTGGTTAGTTGTTAGTGGTTAGTTGTTAGTGGTTAGTTGTTAGTTGTTGTTAGTTGTTGGTTGTTGGTTGTTAGTTGGTAGGGGCTGTACCCCGTGCCAGCCCTCAGTTGTAAGTTGTCAGTTGTCATTAGTCAGCAGTGCTGTCCCCGATCGCAAAAATCAGTCATTGGTCATTGGTCATTCAGTAGGTTGTTACACATAAACACGCTTAGGGAGAGGCGGTTTTGTACTCGTAAACTCGCTTCTATCAAAGACTGTTAGCTAAACCCGCCGAGACAAGATACTACAGCGGTTCTCAAAAAAATGAGGTATGCCCTGTTTGCCCAATGCCCTGTTTGCCCAATGCCCTGTTTGCCCTGTTTGCCAATGCCCTATTATGCACGTCTGGTACCTCAGATGGGAGCTCAAAAGGCTATAGTTTTTTTTCCATCACCTACTTAGTTAGGATTTATAGTTAGCAATTCTTCAATCTAAAATCTAAAATCTAAAATCTAAAATAGTTATGACTTTATCAGTTGTCAAACGTTATTTGATTGCTTTTGACCAATACAAGTGGGTGGGACTAGCCACTCTTGCGGTGACTGTGGGCGTGTCCGGAGTAGTTGCCGTGCAGCCAAATCAGGCGCCGGTTTACGTTGCTAAAGGTACGCTGGCCTACAGCAAGCCGACCGTGATTTTTTCATCAACCACTACCAAGATTCAACAGGAAGGACAAGAAATAACTAAAGATAAGTTGCTCAATCAACAGGTCATCCAAGCAGCCGCCAAAAAACTCATTAAAGCAGAAAACAAATTAAATAAACAAGCAGCAGAACTAAATTCAGAAGAATTGAACGAAAAAGTAAAAATATTGACTAAAAAGCTGAAAGACGGCGTGGAGATCAAGATGCCGACCAAGAGTAATGACCCCAGTGCTTTGATTCAAGTATCGTACAAAAATGCCGATCGCCAAAAAGCAGAAAAGCGAGCAGAGGCGTTGATGAACGAAATGGTGATTTACAGCGAAAATTCTAATAATTTCAGCGTCCGAAAAACGATCGCCCAAATTAACCAACGCTTGCCGAAAGTAACTCAGGAACTCAGAGAGGTGGAAGCAAAACTTGAATCCTACGAAAAACGAGAAGAAACTTCTATTTTAGCAGTTCAGAGCGGTACTTTGCCGCAAGCGATTATCGCCACCGAACAGCAGCAGCGGCAACTCCGGGTGCAGTTGGGAGCAATAGTAGCTCAAATTAAAAGCTTGCAGGAACGCTTGGGATTGAATGGAGAGCAAGCTTACGTGGCTCAAGCACTGTCTGCCGATCCAATTATTGCACAACTGCGAGTGCAACTGTTTTCGATCGAATCTCAGCTCAAAATTCTGCGTAGCGACTTGCAGGAGGAACACCCGAAAATTGTGGAATTGCTCAAACAAAAACAAGCTTTTGAGCAGCAGTTACAGCAGCGACAATCGGAGGTGCTCGGGGGGAACGGGGTGGCGGCTCCACTCAGAAGTGCCGATCGAATTCGGATAGACTCTTCTTTAGACCCGGCGAGACAGCAGCTAGCTCAAAGTTTGATTGCTTTACAAACGCAGCGGGATGTGGTGCAAGAACAACTCAAAGGAGTAGAGAACACTGAACGACAATTGCGCCAGGAATACGCGAAAATCCCCAACAAGCAGTTAGAACAAGCGCGGTTAGCCCAGCAAGTGGCGCTGAAAAAAGCTCTCTACGATAAGATGCAGGCGGCTTTGGTAGATGCTGAGGCGGCGAGAGCTGAGACAACGGGGAGTTTGACAGTCGCCCAGCCTCCCAAAATTGATGACGTTCCGCCAAACAAGAAAGGTTTGCCGGTGATGCTGGCGGTGGGCGGATTTGTGGGATTGCTGCTGGGCGGCGGGTTCATATTTTTGTTGGGAATGCTCAACGGGAAGTTTTACAGTTGGGAAGAAGTGCGGGCGGCTTTGGTGGAAAAAGAGGTGCCAATACTGGCTGTTTTGCCTGAAGTGATTGTGTTTGATTCCTATGGGGAGGAGATGCCGCTGGCTTTGGAACCCAATTCGCCCTATTTAGAGTTTTACGAGCGGTTGCGGACTAATTTGCGCCGAATTGGCGAAAAACCTGTAAAAGTGGTGTTGCTGACTTCGGCGGCGCCTTTGGAGGGAAAGAGTTTTAGTGCTTACAATTTGGCAATTGCGTCGGCTCGATCGGGTAAACGGACTTTGTTAATTGAAGCAGATTTGCGATCGGGTTCTAATGTGGAATCTTTGAAAATAGCTGCGGATCCTCTGGCGGCGGTGGAACCTTTGCACTATTACGGCAATATGAGCGAGTGCGTTTTGTTGGTTCCAGAGGTAGAGAACCTATATGTCGTGCCGAGTCCGGGCAGTTTGCGGCAGGCTTCGGCGGTACTGGAATCGAGCGAAATGCGGAGGTTGTTTGAGGATGTTCGCAATCGCTTTGATTTTGTGGTAGTGGATTCTCCGGCGTTGAGCGAGTGCAACGACGCGCTGACGCTGGAACCCTATACGGACGGTATAATTTTGGTGGCGCGGGCTGGTTATACTCTGGCGAGTATGTTGTCTGAGGCTGCGGATCAGTTGCTGGAATCTGATGATGAGGATTCGCACAAATCGGGGCCGCGGCTGTTGGGGGCGATTATTAATGGTGCTGATATTGCGGTGAAGTACCGCAATGATATTGATGAATTCGAGTTGCCTTTGAGTGCTGTGAGCGATGGGGCGATCGAAGTGCGATCGAGGCAATTACCGCAGCAGTCAAAGTCAAAAAACAAAGCTATTAATAGTAAATTCAACTAATTTTACATTCGATAGCATCTCAGTTGTGCAGAGGTACGTAGTTGCGCTTCAGCGCTCCTGGCATTTAAGGTACGTAGTTGCGCTTCAGCGCTCTTTAAAAAACAGGTACGTAGTTGCGCTTGAGCGCTCTTGGCCTCTACGGTACGTAGTTGAGTTAGGATCGCAAATTAAATAACTTACAATTTTAATTATTATTGTGGGATGGGCGTCCCGCCCGTCTTTCCGGGACGGGCGGGACGCCCATCCCACTTTCAAGAGTGGAAGTTATTTAATTGTGATTCCTTAGCTAGAGGGTTCGCATCCCAACTACATACCGTAGAGGTACGTAGTTGCGCTTCAGCGCTCCTGGCATTTAAGGTACGTAGTTGCGCTTCAGCGCTCCTGGCATTTAAGGTACGTAGTTGCGCTTTAGCGCTCTTGGCATTTAAGGTACGTAGTTGCGCTTTAGCGCTCTTGGCATTTAAGGTACGTAGTTGAGTTAGCTAGAGAGCTCGCATCCCAACTACATACCGTAGAGGCACATAATTGGGCTTGGGCCCTCTTTTGATTAAAACCCACTAACGCAAATTGCTATTGATACTCCCCAGCCCGCTCCGGGACGGGGATTCTTGAAGAGTCCAGATACGAACTTTCAAGGGCGAAATCAAAGCGCCCCTACCCGCTCAGCTTAAATAAATCCAAGCTTTGCGTATACTTTTAGCTTTCTATGCTTTCGGAGTCCATCACTAATGCCAAAGATACGGTACGCTCAACAACCTGCCATTATTTGCCCTTTAACTGTTCCGAATCGAAGTCGGATATGTCCGTTGCCTGGATTTCTCAGAACTAGGATGTCTCAACACGTAGATGGTTATTCTTACTTACTGTTCCATTGTATCACAAATACTGAAGGCGGTTGAAACCGCCACCGACTTATCCCCGTGTCGGTAGCCCGGGGCCGGGCGGGCTCGTCCTTCGGTCAAAAGAGCTACTTAGGCAAATTGGTTGTTCAACGCAACGAAACCAGGATTAAGCTTCGAGTCTGTGAGTGAATTCAACCAGCTATCGGCGACACCGAAGTTGGAGACTGAGTTGGAATTAATCCCGACATTAGAGGCTCCGATTCCGCCACCCAGTAGCTCGTCGGCGATAGATTTGTTCACCAAATCTGCTCTTCCCTGCGCCGGAGCCCCAGACAAGCTGGAAGTCTTTCGCAGGCCACCGTTGAGTAGCTCGTCGTTTGTCAAAGTGAGACTACTTGCCGTTCTATTCCCAAATTCTGAGTCATTATCGACGATCGTCAGAACGGCGCTACTTTGGGTTCCAATCGTGGCGCCTGTCGGGTTAACCAAACTTAAATTGACAGTTTCGTCAAGCGGAACGAAAAAGCCATCCGGGAAAAGGTCATCGATAATGGGAATAGTGATGGTTTTGGGTGTTGAATCCCGATTGGCAAAATTGACAGCGATCAAACCATTGCTGTAATCAGCAGGGGCTGTAGCAGTACCATCGGTCAAGTTGACAAAAGCTGAGACTGCACCGAGATCGCTGCCAGTGCGAGTGACTGTCACTGCTGCAACGGGCGTTCCATCTTCGTTGACACTGAAGAAAGGGGCACTAAATTGCAGGGTGCTGTCATTGTCTACGATCGTCGTAATGGCTGTGCTTTGCCCTCCAATCGTCGCATTTCCTGTCGGGTTGACCAAACTTAAATTGATAGTTTCGTTTGGCTCCACCAAAGTGTCGTTGACAATGGGAAGATTGACGATCTTGGGTGTAGAATCCCCAGCGGCAAAATTGACAGCGATCGGAGTATTGGCGTAGTCACCAGGGGCGATCGCAGTTCTATTAGTGAGGTTCACAGTAGCTGAAACTGCGTCAGCACTACTACCAGTGCGAGTGACTGTCACGGCTGCGATCGGTACGCCATCTTCTCTGATCCTGAAGGTAGGGGCGCTAAATTGGAGGGTGCTGTCATTGTCAATGATGTCGAAAGTGGCGGTACTTTGGGTGCCAATCGTGGCATTGCCTGTCGGGCTGCCCAAAGTTAAGGTGAGATTTTCGGTAGGCTCTACCAAGGTGTCGTTGACAATGGGAATGCTGACTGTTTTGGGTATGGTGTCCCCAGCGCCAAAATTGACCAAGATCGGAGTATTGGCGTAGTCAGCAGGGGCTGTAGCAGTTCCATCTGCCAAACTGACGGTGGCTGAGACTGCACCGGTACTAACACCAGTGCGAGTAACTGTCACGACTGCAACGGGTGTTCCATCTTCATTGGTGCTAAAGGTAGGGGAACTAAATTGCAGGCTGCTGTCATTCTCTGCGATGTCCAAAATGGCGGTACCTTGGGTGCCAATGGTGGCATTGCCTGTCGGGCTAACCAAACTTAAATTGATTGTTTCGTTACCCTCCACCAAAAGGTCGTTGACGATCGGAATATCGATCGTCTTGGGTGTGTTGTCCCCATCAGCAAAATTGACAAGGATCGGAGTACCGGTGTAGTCAGCAGGGGTTGTAGCAGTACCATCAGCCAAGTTGACGCTGGCTGAGACTGCACCAATATTACTGCCAGTGCGAGTGACTGTCACGGCTGCGATCGGTACGCCATCTTCTCTAACCCTGAAGGTAGGATCGCTAAATTGTAGGGTGCTGTCATTGTCTAAGATGTTCAAAGTGGCGGTACTTTGGTTGCCAATAGTGGCATTGCCTGTCGGGCCAACCAAACTTAAATTGACTGTTTCGGTACCCTCTACCAAAGCGTCGTTGACAATGGGAATGGTGACGACTTTGGGTGTAGAGTCCCCAGCGGCAAAATTGACAGGAATCGGAGTACCGGTGTAATCACCAGGGGCGATCGCAGTACCGTTGGTCAAATTCACGTTGGCTGAGACTGCACCAGCACTACTGCCATTACGAATGACTGTCACTGCTGCAACGGGCGTTCCATCTTCGTTGACGCCAAAGGTAGGGGAACTAAATTGCAGGCTGCTGTCGTTGTCTACGATGTTGACAGTCGCGGTGCTTTGGGTGCCAATGGTGGTATTGCCTGTCGGGCTACCCAGAGTTAAGTTGACAGTTTCGTTACCTTCTACCAAAGTGTCGTTGACGATCGGAATATTGACCGTTTTGGGTGTGGTGTCGCCAGCGGCAAAATTGACAGCGATCGGAGTATTGGCGTAGTCACCAGGGGCGATCGCAGTGCCATCGGCCAAGCTGACGGTGGCTGACACAGCACCAGCACTACTGCCAGTGCGAGTTACTGTTACGGTTGTGATGGGGGTTCCATCTTCGTTGACACTGAAGCTGGAGCCACTGAATTGCAGGCTGCTGTCATTGTCTAGGATGTTCAAACTGGCGGTACCTTGCGTTCCAATTGTCGCACCGCCTGTCGGGTTAACCAAACTTAAGTTGACTGTTTCGGTACCCTCTACCAAGGTGTCGTTGACGATCGGAATATTGATCGTCTTGGGTGCAGAATCGCCAGCGCCAAAATTGACCAGGATCGGACTATTGTTGTAATCAGCAGGGGCTGTAGCACTACCATTGGCTAGGTTCACAGTAGCTGAAACTGCTGCGGTACTGCTACCAGTGCGAGTGACTGTCACGGCTGCGCTCGTCGTCCCATCTTCGTTGACACTAAAGGTAGGAGCACTAAATTGCAGAGTGTTCGCAGGGGCAGTGTCATTGTCTATGATGTTGAAAGTGGCTGTACTTTGCGTCCCGATTGTGGCATTGCCTGTCGGGCTACCCAAAGTTAAGCGGATATTTTCGGTACCCTCTACCAAAGTGTCGTTGACGATCGGAATATTGACGACTTTGGATGTGGAGTCGCCAGCGGCAAAATTCACCAGGATCGGAGTATTGCCGTAGTCACCAGGGGCTGTAGCAGTACCATCGGCCAAGCTGACAGTGGCTGAGACTGCACCAGAGGCTACACCTGTGCGAGTGACTGTCACTGCTGCAATGGCCGTCCCATCTTCGTTGGCGCTGAAGACAGGAGCACTAAATTGCAGGCTGCTGTCATTGTCTGCGATGTCCAAACGGGCGGTACCTTGCGTTCCAATCGTCGCACCACCTGTCGGGTTAACCAAACTTAAATTGACTGTTTCGGTAGCTTCGAGCAAAGTATCGTTGACGATCGGAATATTGATCGTCTTGGGTGCAGAATCGCCAGCGGCAAAATTGACCAGGATGGGAGCATTGTTGTAGTCAGCAGGGGCTGTAGCAGTACCATTGGCCAAGTTGAGGCTGGCTGAAACTGCTGCGGTACTGCTACCAGTGCGAGTGACTGTCACGGCTGCGATCGGTACGCCATCTTCTCTAACCCTGAAGGTAGGAGCACTAAATTGCAGAGTGCTCGCAGGGGCAGTGTCATTGTCTACGATGCTCAAAGTCGCAGTACCTTGTGTCCCAATCGTCGCACCACCTGTCGGGCTGCCCAAAGTTAACTTGACTGTTTCGGTACCTTCCACCAAAGTGTCATCGACAATGGGAATGGTAATAGTCTTGGATGCAGAATCACCAGCGGCAAAATTGACCAGGATGGGAGCATTGTTGTAATCACCAGGGGCTGTAGCAGTACCATTGGCTAGGTTCACAGTAGCTGAAACTGCTGCGGTATTACTGCCAGTACGAGTGACTGTCACGGCTGCGATCGCTGTCCCATTTTCGTTGACGCTGAAGGTAGGAGCACTAAATTGCAGAGTGCTCGCAGGGGCAGTGTCATTGTCTACGATGCTCAAAGTGGCAGTGCCTTGCGTCCCAATCGTTGCACCACCTGTAGGGCTGCCCAAAGTTAACTTGACTGTTTCGGTACCTTCCACCAAGGTGTCATCGACAATGGGAATGGTAATAGTCTTGGGTGCTGTGTCCCCAGCGGCAAAATTGACAGGGATGGCAGCATTGTTGTAATCACCAGGCGCTGTTGCAGTTCCATTGGTCAAGTTCACAGTAGCTGAGACTGCGCCCTCGCTACCACCCGTGCGCGTCACGGTTACGGCTGCAACCGCTGTCCCGTTTTCGTTGACGCTGAAGGTTGGGGCACTAAACTGGAGGCTAGGCTGATTTGCCGTGCCTTGATAGTCAATCTTCCGCACCAGGTAGTCGGAACTATCGTCTTTGAAAGAGCTGGCGGTGTAGGCAGCGGTGGGGCTATCGTAGGGTTTGGCGGAGAACCGCAGTTCGTCAAAAGCAGTGTTGGTGAGAGGCTTGGCTTCTATCTTGAATTGGAAACTGCCATCGGTGCGATCGCCAGTGAAAGTCACTCCATCTGCACCCGCAGTAATCGCTTTTGGAGCGATCGGAGCGTTGAGACGAGTGATCGTAAAATTGCTGGCGGGTACCAGAGTCCCATTATTAAAGATTTGTAGCAAACCAACTTCATTACCTTGATCGCCAACTCCTGGGCTAGTTTTGGGACCCAAGGTGCTAAGGTCGATCGTGGCGCTAGTGATATTTTGGTTATCTGCCCATTTCAGCTTCAGCGCCTGAGATTGATTTGTGTTGGGATTATAGTTGATTTCCGCTCTAATTTTAGTGGTGTCGGTGAACCAACCATCATAGGAAGATGGGACACCAATACCAGGGCTACTGCCATAACTCAACCAGCTTTTAGGATTTTCATTAGTTGGTAAGGTGAGATTGGCGATCGCTTGAGGATTAAGGTAATCAGTTTCCACGCCATCAAAAGCTATCCCAGACAGTTTGATACCTTGATTCTGGGCAGCAGTCGGCCATTTTGTAATTAGGTCATTGACGCTGGTGAAATTAGTGGGTTGACCCAAAGAACCATTCAATGGAGTAGGCATAGCTTCTGTTTTGATAGTAATTAACGATTAGAAGTGACTGAAAACCAGAGAGTTTGGCTTTCTTTATAGTTATCGGTCACGATATGAAGTGTTTCATCGTCAATTACTGCGATCCGGATAAATTTCAGATAAATTTTTCAGCAATGCAAATAGCGGGTTTTCCACATACGTAGGGGAGAGTTTAAATAATTGTCAAGATACGTGAATTTACGTATAATAATTATCAAAATATGTGAAGGTGTAGTTAGACGGCAGCGGTGTTCTCTCTGGACTCTGAAGGTGAATACCGTTGGATTAAAGTTTTTTATCATTGCGAGGAACAAATTATTTGTAGGGTGCGTCAAAGTAAAGATCGTATCCAAAAAATATCGAAAATCTCACAGCTACGCACACCCGCGACAATATTTGAGCCAACAAACCCAAAAATTGTTTGGTAGCAATACTTTTAAAAATTGCTATTAAAAGATGAGGTACGTTGTTGGGCTTCAGCCCTTCTTGGCTTAAGTGGTGATATAAGCTGTCAGTTATACCTCATCTTTTTGAGAAAGGCTATATATATTTGAATCGTTGAGCGTGCGAGCGTCTCGCTCACGATTCAGGCCGCGAGCGAGACGCTCGCACTACATAATTCCGATGCAACCGGAAATGATATAAAAACAATACGCTTGGGTTAGAGGTTGTCCGAAGAGAGGAACGATTGGCGAAAACTAACATTCCTCGCAATGACCGAAATAGGTTACTAATCCCTAAAATCGCGTACTATCTAACACCCCGTGCAAACCAGCGCCGCATCAACTCAACCTGAAAACAATAACCATCACCAACTTCCTCAATCAACTCCCGTTGCAGAAGCAAACCGACAGCATCAAAATCATCAGGAAACTCTTGTAAAATAGTTTCCCGACTAACGATTCCCCCTTCCCCTTGTGCAGCCAAAAACTGCAAAATAGCTAATCCTGCCGCATCTACTTGATTGCTTTGAATATCTGCAAAGAAGAAACTGCCAACACTTAAAGCCTCTGGGATTGCTGCTTCCACATCCGCTAAAGTTGCCAGTCGGCGGATAGAGGGAATTTGCTCGTTTTTGAGAGCGACAATTTCAGCGCAGAGGAGTTGTATTAGGAAAGGGTGACAGCGGGTGAGTTGCAAAACTCGATCGACCGCATTCGGTTCGTAACGCAGGGTAAAATCTTGGACGGGTTGCTCAATTAGTTGACGCGCTTCTGGTTCTTTTAGGTAGCTGATATGAACGACTTGGACATTGATTAAATAGCTTGCCCAACGCTGAAATTCTTCTATGGTATGACTACCAGCTAGCATTACTTTGAAGCGGGGACGATGTTGAATTAGGTGACGCAACATTCCCAAAACATCTTGCTCGTCGAAACGTCCTTTTCTGATGGCATCATCTAGCGCCTCGAATTCATCTAAGGCAAGCAGGGCAATATTTTGTGCTAGGGCTGCTTCTACTTTGTCCAGCCATTCATCAAAGCGGGTGAAAGGGTCATCTTGCAGTGTTTCGCGATCGAGAGATGGGAGAGTTAACGCGCTTTGGCGCTTCGCTGAGTTTGTCATACTCCTAGCGATATTGTAGAGAAACCCAGCAGAATCACTTGCTGATGAAACTGGGCTTTGCAAGTCTACAAACATGGGAATAATATTGCTCGGTAGCAAGCGTCCAAGGTTGTTGAGTAGGGAAGTTTTGCCCATGCGCCGTTGACCGTACAGTAGCAAGGGTGGGCGGCGGCGGTCTAGGAGTAATTGCTCGATGCGCGTGCCGATATCAGTACGCCCGGTGAAGATTTCCTGCTGTTCTGTCAGGGGTACGCCGATGATATAAGGGCTGTCAATTTCTTGGCGAAGTTCGACTGCTTCTGCTAGTTCTCGTATATGGTTGGTGACTATTTCCGACCAATTGGTAGCAATGGGGCGAAAACGAACAGAATATTTATCGCTGCTGCGGGTGAATTCTCGTATTAAATTGTTTAATTTTTCTGCTACCGAACTGAGAGCTAAACGCTGGTTGTAAGGACTTTTCTGGTTGAGGGCTGCATCTACGTCTTGGCTGATATAACTGAAGCTACTGAGTATGGTGCTGACTTGACTGTTTGGTTCGCCGATCGATATACTGCGGTGAGCGTTACTTATGGCTGTTACGTCTGCACAGATTTCTAGCCTTTGTACATCCTGTTTAATCTTTGTTAGCCGATCGGACGATCGCCGATAGCTAGTATATCCAAAAAATATAAGTAAAAATGCACAAATGACTGCAAATACATAAAACATTAAAATATGAGCTAGCAATAAATTAATGCAGCTCGCTAAAATTGCTGTGTTAGATTTGCGTTAGGGAAAAAGAGAATAGAGTGCCCAGTACCTTTAGACTCTGGACACCCACGCTCCCCCTGAACATTACCGTTAAGCTACCGTTCAGAAGCTTTGATTAAACTTTTGAACAATTGGAGAGCTAAATGGCTAATTTTTATCGACCACTGTTAATTGTTGCAGTGGTGATTTGCGCCATCTTGAATGACGTACCTTTTAATGATCCAGTCGTGTTTCCCGTTATCATCCAATTACTCATGCCTATGGAGGATAGGAGCAAGGGCAAGGATGACGACAAGCATGAATAGCAACAGTGTGAATCGTTGAACTACTTTTTGTAATCAAGACCAGCTAAGTAAGGTGACAACTTACTTGGCTTTTTTGTTTTACACGATTACACCGCTTTAAACGAATACAGTCTGTTTTCGTTAATACATATTTGTATTATACATTTAGACGTGACTGACTTAAAAGTTTATGAAGTTGACTTGTGACTGACTTGTGACTGACTTGTGACTGACTTGTGACTGACTTATTGTTAACAATGAAATTATTGCATAAATTGGCTCCGCAAGACCGATTGCCAGCCCCCTAGAGGCAAGAGGCGGTTTCAGCCTCAAAATTATCCAACTTAACTGCGCGATAGCTTAGCTTATTTCTAGCACCATCTAGTAGCAAAAGGTGAGTAAATGATTCAGCTTTAGAGGCAAATTAGTTCTCACGGCATTTACTTTTTAAAATGAGCGAATAGCTTTATCTGTTGCAAACCTTCTTCATGCCAATTATCCCCTGTTTCCCCATCTTCCAGACTAAATAATCGTTCTCTACACAGGATTTGCATCAGCAGAGGCCAGCATTCACTTTGATTCAAAATCCACTCGACATCCTCATCGGGAAAAGGAATGGGCGAACTGGCTATCAACTCCCGTGCTTCTTCTTCAGTCATAGCTCCCAGAGTTGTAGTATATCCAAAAATATTGAAAAAAGGCGAACTATGTCCGGTGCTAGTCGCTAATTCAATCGGTGATTCAGGAGCAGCTAAAACAAACCCTAGATTCCCATTTGTTTGGTTGGTTGCTAAAGAACGCAAACTTTCCCAAAATCCATCATCTAATTCCGGACAGCGTTGTAAACCGACACCAATTTCGTCTAGTAAGATGACTGTCGGCTGATGTAAATTACGGCTAACTACATCCATAAATCTATCCAAGTCGCAAGGATTAGGCACTGCCATTTTCAGGGATTCTAAAATATATCGCAGCAGCCCTTCCCGATTCTGAAGTCGCGAATCTTGAAAATCTACGAATATCCAGCGATAGTTTTCTGGATTGGGCAACCAGTCAGATTTTTGATTGGGACGTAACTGTTCTATTGATGTGGTGGTAATGTTTTTTAAGTATTGCAGTAGAGAAGTTTTACCGCTGCGCTTTTTGCCGATAATGGCCGCATTTTGCAATGGAAGGCGTTTGAGCAAATTGAATAGGCGTTTGAGTTCTTTCTCGCGTCCAAAGAAGCAGCGCGGATGGGTGATGGGATTCCCAGTTATAAACGAAGAAGTTTCCTCAAAGATTTGTTGTGAATTAGGCTGAGGTGACTGAGGATTTGTTATTTCTAGAGTGGCAATGGTGTTCCACTTAAACCCCAATTTCTCGCTAATTTCAACAAAATTTCGATAATCAACAGGTTGTCCCGCCAGAAATTTCGTGACAGTAGATCGGGATAATCTCAATGTTTCAGCCAAATCCACCTTACTCGCAAAGCCCCTCATCACTACAGCCGATTGGACTTGTTCAATGCACCCTGGAGAAACTCTAAGCGATCGCCCCATAATTATTATCAGCAAATAATATTTATTCGATCGTTAATCTGCAATATGCTTGTAGATTTCCAGCAAGATAAATGTTTAATAATCATTTAAATATTAACCAACTATTGTCCTGCGATAATTCTAGCACAATCGATCGCACTCCTCAACAAGAAATTTTGCATCAAGCTCATTCCTATTCTCTGGCAATCCGTGGATTCATCATCACCAGTGTTTTGCTCTATCTTGTAGGTATCGGTTCCTTTGTGGCTGGCAAAGTCCCAGAAGGAACAATTAACACCGCCAGCGAGTTAACACTCAAGATCCTGTTTGTGCTCGTCAAGCTCGATCGACAAAACACCGATCGCCTAAATCGCCTATCCATAGACCAAGACTAACCACAGTATAACCGCTGGCCCGATCGCACTCTCCGGCAAAATCCAGCCAGGGCGATCGTCCGCCAGCTTATATCATCCGTCATTTGCCGGATATGATTAATTAAAACGTGTCGCACTATTGATTAGATTCCGGGCGATTCTGGCGCTTATTCTGGATAAACTGTTCCAAATCTGCGATCGCATCTTCAAAATCCGACAAATTAATTTTCTTAGCTTTAGCCTTCTTCGGCGGACTCGCAGACTCACTCGCAGGCTTAGCTTGAGGCGACGGAGACTGAGGCTGTGCTGCTTCTGGGTTGGAAGCTTCTATATAATCAAACAATTCATCCAGGGACTGAAAAAAAGCTTGAGCCGAGGCCCGGCGTGAATCTTTCAAATCATCCTCATCCATCATAAGCCACTCCATAGACTTCAAAACTTGCCTAGAAACTCTGCCCACCGGCACGTGCAGATATTAGACATCAAAACCTCAATCAACTAAAATCCTTGAGAAATTTCGCTTTTATCCTCTTGCGAGATCCCCCTAAATCCCCCTTAAGAAGGGGGACTTTGAGAAGAATCCTGTCCGCCCCTTAAGAAGGGCTTGACAAGGGGAACTTTGATCGCCTCTTGTTCCCCCCTTCTTAAGGGGGGCTAGGGGGGATCTGGGCCCTATCGTCAAACAGTAGACCGACACTGCATTTGACTTTCAGTTGACACGGCTTACGCATTGTCAGCCATCAATCTGTACTTAACTTTACACCCGCCTACAGGGTGATTTGAGACTTGGCGCACACCCAGCTCAACATAATCGACCCTAAAAAAATCTCAGTTACTGTCTAATTAACCCTAGTCTAGTCGAGAATAAGGACACAGGACTTATGCAACTATTACCGCTGTTCAAAGGTTGCGATCGCAACGCACCACCTCGAAAGGACGGACAGACGGTGTTTTTTGCTTGAGTCCTAAGATTTCAAAGGCATTAGGAGATTTTAAGGTGACTCAAGGATTTGATTACGATTTAGCAATTATCGGCGCCGGCGTGGGCGGACACGGGGCCGCCATACACGCGGTTAGCTGCGGGCTGAAAGTGGCAATTATCGAAGCGGGCGACATGGGCGGGACTTGCGTCAACCGCGGCTGCATTCCCTCCAAGGCGCTGTTGGCGGCTTCCGGGCGGGTGCGGGATTTGCGGAATGCCCACCACCTCAAGACTTTGGGTATTCAGTTGGGAAGTGTGGATTTCGATCGCGGGGCGATCGCCAATCACGCTAATACTATTGTTAGCAAACTGCGCGGCGACTTGACAAACAGCCTCAAACGTTTGAACGTCGATGTCATCCAAGGTTGGGGCAAAATTGCCGCTGCTCAAAAAATTGCGATCGAAACCGACAAAGGCGAGAAAACTATTACCGCCAAGGATATTATTCTCGCCCCCGGTTCAATTCCCTTCGTCCCCCCTGGGATAGAAATTGACGGCAAAACTGTATTTACTAGCGATGATGCTGTCAGATTGGAATCTCTACCGAAGTGGATCGCAATTATTGGCAGCGGTTATATTGGTTTGGAGTTTTCGGATATTTACACAGCCCTCGGCTGCGAAATTACGATGATTGAAGCTCTAGATCAATTGATGCCAACTTTTGACCCGGATATTGCTAAATTAGCAGAACGAGTTTTGATTGCACCGCGCGATATTGAAACAAAAGTTGGTTTGTTGGCTAAGAAAATTATTCCTGGTTCCCCCGTAATTATTGAATTAGCTGATTTCAAAACTAAAGAAGTTGTGGAAATTTTGGAAGTTGACGCTTGTTTGGTAGCAACTGGTCGAGTTCCCGTCAGCAAGAATTTGGGGTTAGAAACAGTTGGCGTCGAAACGATGCGCGGCTATATTCCAGTTAACGATAAGATGCAGGTTTTGGTAGCAGGAGAACCGATCGCGAATTTGTGGGCGATCGGCGATGTTAACGGCAAAATGATGTTAGCCCACGCTGCATCTGCTCAAGGAATTGCCGCCGTCGAAAATATTTGCGGCCGCACTCGCGAAGTTGACTATTTGAGTATCCCAGCGGCGGCTTTTACTCACCCAGAAATTAGCTATGTGGGAATGAATGAACCTGCGGCGAAGGAGTTAGGAAAAACCGAAGGGTTTGAGGTCGCTTCTGTCAAGAGTTATTTTAAGGGAAATTCTAAGGCTATTGCGGAGGGTGAAACCGACGGTATGGCTAAGGTGATTTACCGGAAAGATACTGGGGAATTGTTGGGAGTTCACATTTTCGGTTTGCACGCTTCGGATTTGATTCAGGAGGCGGCAAATGCGATCGCCCAGCGGGATTCTGTTAACACTTTAGCATTCCGAGTTCACACGCACCCGACGCTTTCGGAAGTGTTGGATGAGGCTTTCAAACGGGCGGCTGGGGCGGCGGGCGGTCATTAATTTGTAGGGGCGGAGTTCTTGTTTTACGGGACTTATGCACTGCGCCCAAAGAAACCGGGTTTTT
Organism: Microcoleus sp. PH2017_09_SFU_O_A; assembly: GCF_020738625.1. Taxonomy (NCBI): domain Bacteria; kingdom Bacillati; phylum Cyanobacteriota; class Cyanophyceae; order Oscillatoriales; family Microcoleaceae; genus Microcoleus; species Microcoleus sp. PH2017_09_SFU_O_A. The sequence continues at coordinate 67,133 of NZ_JAEQCF010000002.1, read as the reverse complement.
TACCTAATCTGCGGGTTAGAAGCAAAAATTTTCGTAAAAAACCCGGTTTCTGGCCGCATGGGTATTCTATTTTAGAGGGGCGGTAGAGTGCCGATCGCACTTTGGGCTAATTCGAGAAATTGCTCGCCACAGTTAATTTGCTCCGCAGCTTGTTCGACAGTTACAGTATCAAGTCCCCCGTAATCCCCACTATTTCGCAAGTCTTGAGCATCGATTAAGAATCTGTGAAACTCAACAGGAACTCTTCCTGTACGGGCAAATTCTCGGCCAAAAGCTCCAATCACTGCGGCATGACTCGAAAATGACATTCCTTCCCCATCTAAAAATGCCTCAGCAATATAAAACATGGCATAATAAGCGCGGGATGCTGCATAATCTGGGAAACCATTATTGAGTAATAGCCTTGCCGCCGATAAACTTTGACGAGCTTTCAGAAGTAAATCTAATTGTTCCGGTTTCATAAAGCTATTCCCTCTTTGCGAATATTCCTCAATAAAGGCCCGTTGTAGTGCGTGAATCGCTGTTCGTCCATAAACAGACAGCTAATCACTTCATCATTTTGAAGCGACAAATCGGCTCGAATGTGACTGGTTCTTTTAATTTCTTCGCCGGGATTGACTTGTCCTTTGAGGACGACTAAAATATCTATATCCGAGTCTGGGCGTGCGTCGCCTCGCGCTTGGGAACCGTAGAGCACCATTGTCACAAGGCGGCTATCGTAGATTTGCTCGAAGTGCGATCGTAAGTCAGTTAGGATGGTTTTGAGTCGATCGTTGATGTTCATATTTGTGATGGAGGGTTGAAGGGTGATCGCACTTTAGGGACGCAAAGGAGGATCACCTGTTTTATGTCCAGGTGTATGTGATGGACGATCGGAAATAGGTATTTTTGGAGCAAAGGTGAAAAATGCCAGTCCACTCAGCATAAAAATCGCAGCAATGAATGCTGTAAATATAGCTATCCTACCAGTAGGAGTTCTTTGAGACGGTGGCAGTTGTTTGCTCAGTGTAGCCAGTCGCTGCAACAAAACTTGCGTATCTTTCGGCCTATCTTTAGGAAAATAACCCATTAAATCGTCAATCAAATCTGCTAGAGGCTGCGATGTTTGAGTAGCAATATTCCGCCAAATCAACTTGCCAGATCGCGCATCTTCCGGCAAATCTCTCGGTTGTTGAGCCGTTAACAAATAGACAAAAGTCCTGCCCAGAGCAAAAAAATCAGAACGCGGTTCAGCTCGACCCTTTTTTTGTTCCTCGGGAGTGTAGCCAGATGAAGAAACTCTGGTCACCTCTCCATTAGTTCTCTGGATAGTTTCTGTAACTTCTCGCACCGCCCCAAAATCAATTAACGCTAAATTCCCGTTAGGACGACACATGATATTCTGCGGCTTGATATCACGGTGAAAATAGTTTTGATTGTGAACTAGATTCAAAATTTCGGTCAGTTGTTTGAGCCAGTATATAGCTTGTTCCGAGTCTATGGGCGTATAGTTCTGTTTTTCTAACCACTGCTGCAAATTATACCCTTCAATTTTCTCCATTACCAAACAGTGCAAGGAGTTGCCACTATTGTTAGGTCTAAAGGTAAAGTAACCATCTAACTCTACTTTGGGAAGTCCCGGATGCTTCAGTCGCATCAAAATGGTAGCTTCTTTCTGGAACAGTTCCACCCCTTTCGGTTCGGTGTAGGTGAGAACTTTTAAAACTTTCTCAGTCCCGTCGTCTCTATCTCTAACTTCATAAGTTATGCCAAACCCTCCTTGTCCCAAAGGCCGAATTACCCTATACCGTGTGTCTATCAACAACATAGAGCCACAGTCTTTGCAAAAGGTGAGATTGTTAAGATTTTCTGGATGTCGGCAGTTGGGATTGATGCAGTAGCTAACGCCTGTAGAACCCGGCTTTACTAGAGGCGCAGATTGATTCCCAAGCAGGTTTACCTGCGGCTGCTGTGGCTGCGACGAAAAGGAATTAACGCTCGCTACTGATTGATTTTCCAGCGCGTTTAGCTGCGACTGCTGGGGCTGAGGCGAAGAGGAGTTAACAGCACTTACTGGTAGCTGTTTGAGAGATTCACGGCAATGTATGCAAAAGTTATTTTCTGCTGGATTTTCATGCCCCTTACTACACCGTAAAATAGAATTTTTATGCCTTGTTTGTTGCTGTGGCTGAGACTCAAAGGAATGGGTAACAGGTGATGGAGGTTGTTGTCGCGACTGAGATAAATGTATGTTAGTCGCTGGTGCTGGCTCTTGCTCTTGCTCAGATGAATTGTTGCCTGGTGGGGATAGCTCTTGTTCCTCCTGGGGGGATGGAATAATGATCGTATGTGATGGGTGATTTTGCTGCTCTTGAGGTGGATGGACGATCGCACTTGGCAACCACAATATTGAATTCTGATTGGCTATTTGAGACTTTTCAGCCCTCCGAGTTTCAACACCCCCAAGGGCTTGCCAAGTTAAAGGTGCTTCTGCTGGATTATGAAAACTCACAGGCAAGAAAGTTACACCGGGAAATCTATTTTCCAGACGGTTGAGTTTTTCCCGTGCCTTCCGCACCGCAAGGCTGACAGAATATCCAGCCACAAATGCTTCCAAAAAACGCTGCAAAAACTTCTGTGCTACCTCATCTGGCACAATTTCTCGCATAACGATGACATTTGGAACTCCTGAATTTCTCAGTTGCTGTGCTATTCCCAACCCATCGCAGGAATTGAAAATGGCTAACTGCAAGCCATGCTCTACCGCACCTGTAATATCATGTTTCAAATGCTCGATGGTTATGCTCTCATCCTGATTTAGTTCAATCACCCCTCTAGCAGCATCATCTTCACTTTTGCTATGACCAGCAAAGAAAAATATCTGCGGACTTTGTTTCTCAATCTCCTCCCCTAACTCCTCACAAGTTGGCTCATCTAAGCGAATAATGTCACCGTTGGAGTCTCTAGATAAAAACTTTTGGAGCAATTCCCAGTCCTTATCTGTCTTGATTTTCGTGGTATTACCGACCGCTTCTTTCTTGCCAAAAACTGCTAATACTTTGACTTTTTTTCTAGGAATAGGTGGCTGTTTTCCCACTGGTAAAAATAAACCAGCGGAAGCTTTAGCATAGTATTTCGGATGAAAAATATCCCAGCTATGCCAAGGCAAGCGCTGTAACTTTGGGTCGTCCGTCTTAAATATAAATCTAATTTCTTCATTTTTATCAGTAAGTTTATGTAATAGCTCCTCTTTGATAGGGGACATTTCATAAGAATTGAGCCATACATTAATACTAGACTGTAACTTTCGCGTGTCTGCTTCTATTTGCCTGATACCAGCATCAGGATTCGTGTGACCACCTATTCTAGTAGCAGACCTCATGGGGCTTACACGAGAGAGATAGCGTGACTGCCAAAGCTCATAATACTCGCGGATATCTGGACTTTGAGGTAGCTTGCCTGTGGTATAACCAATACAACGATGCTCTTCTTCAGTTTCAATACGAACCGTGACCGTAAAACCTCTATCAAAATTACCCTCTACTAAATCGAGAAGAACTATTTTACCCATTGCGCCTCCTGGGAAACTATTCAAATTATAAAATCTTGTGCAACACTTAGATCGCCGAGTTCAACTCTTATGCTAAATTCTTCTCCTGGTTGGCCATCAATATTTAATTGAATCCATTCTCTATAATTTCCAGCCTTGTCTTCCACGATAGTTTTACCAGATGTTGTATCAATTGCCACAAAGCTCAGATTTTCTGGGAGATTTTTGCTTCCAATGGGATGCACTTGCAGACAGATATCCCTTTCTTGACTTGGCTTTTGGCTTACAGCAACTACCAAGGCTAAAGAATGACTATTCGGTGGCATTCCCAATACAATCTGCTGTGCTTTTAGGACAGCCTTAGAACTAGCGGATCTGCCACTAAACATCAGCTCAACTCTTGGCTCATCCAAAACTTCTTGTACAGTTTTCCAGATATCGTCAACGACATTTTGAAGCCACTGACTCAAGTTTACTAGCGTTTCACTAGGTACAACAGCTTCTTCCTTTACTGGTAAAGTTAGCTGCACATCATCAACAGTAATTCCTAATATTTCCTTCAATTGCCCGGATTTAAACAGTTGCTCAATCCGCTGCCACTGCTCTAGTGAACCTTCCAAAACCAGATTCACTGAATCTTCATCGTTTGCTTCTATTCTGCGGATATCCATAAATTTTATTCCTAAACTCGTTGTAAATACTGGACGATTTCTGTTAACCTTTGTGCAGAAATATTATCAATTGATAACTTCAATACTAATGTACCCTCAGCACATTTTTCTAACTCCATTTTTTGAATAGGTGGATGCTCGTCGCTGCGATTTAATACTTGCTGCACAGTATTTTTAAGGTTTCCCATTTCTGATAAAAGTATAGACATAGAATCATCTACAGTTTTTTGAGTTTTTTGCTGTTGTTCTGCTGAATTAGCATGAACTTGAGCTAATAACTGTGCCTGAAAAATTCTGCGAACCTCTGGCACGTATTTAATTTGAGCAGAAAATTGTTCGCACACCCTTTGAAATAAAACTTCCCTGACTTTGGCTCTGTAACATTCAGGCAAATCACCATACCGGAGCAGCGCCTCAGCTATCAGGTCATCTTTGATTTTTTTTATTCGCTCCTTAGCTAACTCCCCTTCTGGTGTCAGCAAAAGTGAAATTTCTTCAATGGAGTCAATTAGTGGTTCAATATCTTTTAATTTCTTGATTTTCCCCAATTCCTTTCCCAGCCGAATCAACTTATCATTCAGGATTTTAATATCCTGTTCGCGTTCGGGTGGATAAGATGGTTCTGGGGGATGTTCTACCATCACCATCAACATATTTTTCGGATCAAGTCCGACTAATTGATTCTCACACTCTCTGGCAATGTTTTGGAGAGCTGATAGCAAGGAAGACTTAAGCGCTTTTTGCAGGTGATGGTTGATCAGTTTATCATCTTGTTTCAAATAATTAACAAAAGACTTGACGCCCTTGCAAACAACCCAATCAGGATAATGTGCCAAAATGTTGGTTGCAATTCCGGTCACAACCGCCCCCAGAGTAAAACCTTCCATCTTTTTTTGCCGTCTGCGTTCTTGAATGTGGATTGCTTTTTAATATAAACTATTTTAACTGCAATAGACATCTGAGCAAAAAATCTGAAACTTGTTGCACTCGCCCTTAATCCCCTATCATGCTCCCAATATGTCACCGTCCTGCGATCGCCTTTATAATATTCTTAGTATTGGTAAGCCAAAAACCATGTCACTCACACAAATCCAAGTCACCTATACTGAAGCTCAAGCGAATCTTGAGGAACTGTGCGAACAAGTCATCAGCGATCGCGATGCCATCATCATCACCCGCAAAGACGGCGAAAACGTAGCCTTAATTGCCGCTGACGAATTGGCAAGCTTAATAGAGACAGTCTACCTGCTGCGATCGCCCAAAAACGCCGATCGCCTGTTAAGCGCCCTGAAAGACGCACAAGCCAGAATTGTCAAACCTCAGACTGTCAGAGAATTACGCCAGGAGTTAGGACTTGGCGAAGAAGCGTAAACAACAGCCACAAGAAACCCCTGAACCGGAGAATAGTTTACTTAGTGAGCGAGAATAGAATTGATTGTCTCCAAGCTCGCTATCATTACGAAGACTAGCCCGAAATGCCGTTTCCCTACAGTGAATTATCGGTAACTTAGAAATGTGCGATCGACCTTTTACCAAAATTAAGGTTTTGAGCGATCGACCGTTGTTTATTGCATTGACTTTTCAGTCCTCTTTTAGAGGACTTTCGCTATGAGACGGGGGTTTTCAACCCCCGGCGGACTTGCGGGTTAGCGAAGGGATTTTGGTCGCCCAAAAGTGCGATTTTTACGGGATAGCATTGTTTATATCAAGTACATTTTGACTCATGCAGAATATGACAAAAACAACTGGAAAAATGACCCTTACTTTTGACTCCGACAGGTACAGCAGCTTGCTATCTCAATATCAACCGCGCATTATCAAAAATGAAGATGAAAACGAGATATTTTTAGAAATAGTTGAAAGCTTGCTTTCTCGGAACAATCTAACTCCCGAAGAAGACACTCTCCTAGAACTCTTAGTCAAATTAATTGAGGATTTTGAAGAAACACATTATCAAATAAATGCTTCAACTCCCCACTCAAGACTTCTTCATTTGATGGATGCTAGAAATCTACAGCCAGCGGATTTAGTAGAAATTATTGGCACAATTGAGATAGTAACTCAAATCATTAATAACCAGCTAGAAATTACCAATAAACAAGCTGAGGCTTTGGGAAAGTTTTTTCATGTAAATCCGGGCTTGCTTCTGTTTGATTAATCGCAATCTCTCATATCTCTTAGTCCACGGCGGCGGATTTCGTTTGGTTATACGCGATTTCAATCGCCGAATAATCTATCGGCTTAGGCCGATCGCATAACAGCAGATTCAGCAACAATTTCTTCATCTTTGCAGCTCAAGCCAGTTCCAAATTCAGTGTACGGCCGCACTTGAGGATGGCGAAAACCGAGTACAATATCTTCATTAGGAACACCTGCTGCTAGTAAATCGGTAGCCACACCTTCTTCGGTATCATCATATTGAATCCAGATTTTATCGCCGATTAAATCGAGGTGGATTGGTGTGGCGTGAAGGTACTTGTTCTCATTCCAACCAATATCCAAAACTAAATATCCTCCTCGTTCATCATCAAATAACAGTTGAGAATGATAGCCATCAGGTATAGTATTGCGGAAGTTAGCGTGTTCCTGAAGTATGGTTTTGATAATTTTTTGGTATCTCAATCTGGTATCCATTGAAGTATTGCCTCACTCTTTTTATCAAAAACAATCAGTTTAACTATCTGATTTTCCAATAACACTTCCCCTAATTCTATGGCAAATACACTATTAAAAACCTCCTCAGAAATAGCAAGATAAAGTTTTCTATCGCTCTGCATTGCATTAAGCACTTGGCGGTAAAGAACGTACTGTCCCAAAGCCTGTTCCAAATCTCTTACATCCGATCGCCCTACAAAACTCTTGACCTCAACAACAATTTTTTCGGTTCCTTTTTCGGCATTAATTAGACGCTCTGCACCCAAGTCGGCAGATAAACGTTTGCGACCAATCTGCATGGGAAATGGATCGTGAGTAATCGTCCACCCATCCTTTTGTAGGGCACGCTTAACTGTATCGTGATAAATATCTTTAGCTGACACGCATTAGCACTCAGATTAGGAGGATTTACTGCAACCATTATATAATACGTTGAAACTTGTTGCGATCGCCCTTTATCCCCTCTACTATGCTTCAAATCCGCCGCCGTCCCCCCAGCACCTCAGTCTCCGTACTCTACCTCAGCTACAAAATCGCCGTACCCGACGCCGAACCCCGGCACATCCTCGAAGAAATTGTCTGGCAAAAAGAGGTTGAAGTAGCCCAAAAGCGCGATCGCACGCCCTTAGCCGAACTTCACAAAAGACTCCCCTTTGCGCCGCCGATCCGCGACTTCCTCGGCGCGCTTAAAAACGGTAAAACCGCACCAGCAATCATCGCCGAAGTCAAAAAAGCTTCCCCCAGCAAAGGCGTAATTCGCGAAGATTTCGACCCCGTGGCGATCGCCCAAGCATACCAAGAAAACGGCGCCAGTTGCATCTCCGTACTCACCGATGAAAAGTTCTTTCAAGGCAGTTTCGACAACCTCGCTAAAATCCGTGCCGCCGTCGATTTGCCCTTACTTTGCAAAGAATTTATTATCTATCCTTACCAAATCTATCTCGCCCGGATTAGCGGCGCCGATGCTGTATTGTTAATCGCAGCCATTCTATCTGACAAAGACTTACAATACTTTGTGAAAATTGTCAAGACTTTGGGGATGACGGCCTTAATAGAAGTTCACACTCTCGAAGAACTCGATCGAGTATTAACCCTAGAAGGAGTCAACCTAATCGGCATCAACAACCGCAACCTAGAAGACTTTTCCGTCAGTCTAGAAACCACCAGCCAACTATTAGCCGATCGCCAAACCGAAATTCAAGGAAAAAACATCCTCACCGTCAGCGAGTCAGGAATCCATACAGCCGACGACCTCACCCAAGTTGCCAGCGCCGGAGTCCAAGCCGTCCTCATCGGCGAATCCCTAGTCAAGCAGCCAGATCCGGGTGCTGCTTTAGCCTCCCTTGCCAAGACACATCCGCCCATCACCAAAGGCGAGACTGCTTGACCAAAGAACGAGCCCGCCGGGCCCCTCGATGCGAGACATGGGGATAAGTCGGTAGCGGTTTCAACCGCCTAGAAGGGGTTGCACGGCTTTAGCCGCCGTGGTACAATAGATTCAAGCGAGTAGGAGCAACCATCTACGCGACGAAACATCCTAGTACTGAGAAATCCAGGCAACGGACATATCCGACTTCGATTCGGAACAGTTAAAGGGCAAATAATGGCAGGATGTCGAGCGTACCAACCTGGCAGAGTGATGGACTTTCCAAGCGATAGAAGCATAAAAGTATACGCAAAGTTTAGAGTAATCTAGACTGAGTGGATAGCGGCGCATTGAACACGCCTGTGTGAAACCTTTATTGGAATCGCACGAATCCCCCCGATTCATCGGTGGGGTTAGTTCAAAAACACCCCCGAATTCTGATAAAAAATGATTGAGTAGGTAAATAATCAGAAATTCTAGCCTGCATCGACTCAAGCGCCTAACTGCAAAAAAAATAGCACTCAAAGCTATATTGCAGAGAAATATTTTGCCAGAAAGCAATTAAATCTATTCGCTGTCGCCAGTCGATCGCAAAATTTAGCGTTACCAACGCACCCAGCCCCGAATATTCGATCGGCAAAGCAGGGGTTTTTGTAAGGTTAGAAAACAAATAAGAAGTCGGGCATCTAATGTTCACCTGTGATGCCCCATGCACTTGCAATGGGGTATCGGTTCGCTGAGGTATGTTAGCTTTCATGGAGCCAATTCCCCTTCCTTCGTACATTCATTATGAATTGTTACTTCAATTGTTAGAACGCAAAACAATGTTTGCTGTCAGTCCACAATCGCCCCAACAGCAACAAGTTCACCAACTTATTATTACCCTGCGTAAAGCCCTTGCCATTCAAAAGCAATTAGAACAAAGCTGCGAGCGATCGAACTTGGCAGTAGAATACCGTTGGTCTTTAAATGAAACTAACCATACTGGCATTAAAAGTTAAAAAACTTAGAGTACCAACCGATCGTATTTGATTTATTCTGTAGAACTCCCATCGAAAAAGTTAGGACGACATAATGGACAACAAGTTAATGCTGATGATTCCCGGCCCTACACCGGTGCCGGAAGCGGCTTTGCTAGCAATGGCAAAACACCCGATGGGCCACCGCAGCAAGGAATTTGACGCGATTTTTGCCGAATGTACCGAAAATCTCAAATGGCTGCACCAAACCAGCGGCGACGTACTGAGTTTGACGGTTTCCGGTACCGGCGCGATGGAAGCTGGGATAATTAATTTCTTGAGTGCGGGCGATCGAGTTTTAGTCGGATGCAATGGTAAATTTGGCGAACGCTGGGCTGAAGTCGCACAAGCTTACGGTTTAAATGCCGAAATCGTCAAAGCTGAGTGGGGTCAACCTTTGAACCCCGAAGACTTCCGCGAAAAACTCGAAGCAGATACTGAGAAGCAAATCAAAGCTGTCATCGTCACTCACTCAGAAACCTCTACCGGTGTCCTGAATGACCTCGAAACCATCAACCGCCACGTCAAAGCCCACGGCGAAGCTTTAATTATGGTTGATGCTGTCACCAGTTTAGGTGCTGTCAGCGTGCCAATGGAAGCTTGGGGGCTAGATGTGATTGCTTCTGGTTCTCAGAAAGCTTACATGATTCCCCCGGGTTTGGGTTTTGTAGCCGTTAGTCCTAAGGCTTGGAAAGCTTACAAAACTGCCACACTGCCCCGCTATTATTTAGATTTGGGTAAATATAGCAAAGACGCTGCCAAAAATACGACTCCTTTTACTCCGCCAGTCAATATGTTTTTTGCGCTGCAAGCATCGCTGCAAATAATGAAAGGCGAAGGATTGGAAAACGTTTTCGCCAGACACAAGCGCTTGATGACAACTACTCGCGCCGCTGTAAAAGCTTTGGGTTTGCCATTATTTGCTGCTGATGATGCCGCCAGTCCTGCCATTACCGCAGTTATGCCGCCTGCGTCTGTAGATGCTCAAAAAGTGCGAACTTTGATGAGAAAGAAGTTTGATATTGCTCTCGCCGACGGACAAGACCATTTGAAAGGTAAAATCTTCCGCATCGGTCATTTGGGCTTTGTGTGCGATCGCGATATTCTAGCAGCAATTTCCGCTTTGGAAGTCGTGTTGCAAGAATTGGGTCATGAAGGCTGCCTTCCTGGTGCCGGTATCGCCGCTGCTGCGAAAGAGTTAGCTGGATCTTAATCTTAGTTATTAAAGGATTTTGGATTTTGGGTTTTATCTCAAATCTAAAATCCTTTTAATAGGCTTGGGATAACCAATCAAAGATTTTATCCAATTGTTCCAGAGTGACTAAACCGTACTGCCACAGAACCATCGGCAAGGAATTAGGGTCTCGATCTCGCTGCCGTTTTTCGTCACCGCCAACACGTTCGGCGACAGCGATGGACGCGGGAGAGATTGCCAAATCTTCTTGTAAAAATCGAATTAATCTAGTGTATGTAGCGGGTGCCATGTGATTTTGTCTCCATGTATAGGACACCATTTTCTGATGCGAACCTGATGTTTTTGATTAGTAATAAGCCAGTTTTAAATCTGTCTCTTGGCCGTCGATAGCTGTTAAAACAGTATTAGCGGTTGTGGAAAATCCCAAATTTACTGCTGAGTGTGACTCTAAAGCCAACCTTTCCCCAGAAGTGAAAGGTTTTGCACTTTTGCTGCTGTCTGCCCGATCGCCTGTTGAGCGCGATCGAACTTAAACTGAATACCTCGGTATTGTGCAACGCGAATCTGAAGAAATTCTGCTACCTAAACTAATTGCACTGTTGTTCAGAGTTTAACTTCATCTGCGAAAGTGCAGAATCCGCAAATCTACTTCGGCAATATTTGTCAGATATGTCGATCGCAGCCGACCTTGCTACCTTAAGTTAACTTTGCCACTTAATTTGGCTTGTAGCATCTTACTTCCGACAGGTTTAGTAGATTCAGGTTTGGCGCCAGAAGTTCCAGAGAATTTCTTTTCGTGCCAGGAGCCCGATCGGCTGAGCATCGTCTCTCAGGATTGGTAACGAGTCGCTGACTCCTCTCATACCTGGAACTAACAATCTACAGCTTCTGCAAACAAGCTCAAGCCCAGACGAACTCAGATTGACATCGTAGCAAATCTTTTGGTCTTTGTGCTGTATCTTACATTAATACTTTAACAGATATTATCAAGTTTTGTAAAGTTTATTAATTTTTTGAGGTTTTCTGGAAGCCGAACTCAGCGGGAAAGGGAGAGGGGAGAGAGGGGGAGAGGGGAGAGAGGGGGAGTGACTTCAGAAACCGGGTTTCTACTAAATTTTGCGACTGGGAACCAGAAATACACCTAGAAACCGGGTTTCTAGCCCCATGTGTAAGCCCTGAAAATGTCCGAAGTGTTACTGGAAAAACTCGATTTCAATCCGATCGCCCACTTTGACACCAAGTTCAGCAGCCCGGCCGCCCCGGATCTCGATCACTCGATCGACAGCAGTATCGGGCCCGTAGGTGGGACAAGGATCGGCTGTACAAGGAGGTGCCTCTGCTGCGATGGCTGTCACGACTCCATCCCGCAGAAAAATCATATCCAGAGAAATCTTGCAATTTTTCATCCAAAAATTGACCCAGCGCGCGGGTTTAAACTCAAACAGCATTCCTCTGTCATCGGCCAAAGAAGTTCTGTACATTAAACCCATAGCCTGTTGTTCGGATGTTTTGGCGACTTCAAGTTCGATCTGGCGATCGGCTATCCGAGCTCTAGCAGAAACAGGCAAAACTTGACCGGATGTTGTCGCCGTCGGAGACTGCGACGCCAAAGTACCAGTAACACCAGAATTTGCGACAGGTAAAGCCGGCGAACATCCAAGCAAAAATATAATTACCCCAATATTTAGGAAATTAGTTAAATAACTCATAAAGATTTTAGATTGGGAATGGGGAATTGGTAATGGGTAATTGGTAATGGGTAATTGGTAATTGGGAATTGGGAATTGGTAATTGGAATGGGACTTTTTAACAACTGTCAACTGACAACTGTCAACTGACAACTGTCAACTGTCAACTGACAACTGTCAACTGACAACTGTCAACTGACAACTGTCAACTGACAACTGTCAACTGTCAACTGACTTCAAGCTTCGCGCATCACGTAACCAACACCGCGCACAGTCTGAATCAAGCGCTTTTCGCCCTCATCTTCAATTTTGAGACGCAGATAGCGGATGTAAACCTCAATCACATTCGACTCACCCAAAAAGTCGTAACCCCAAACATTCTCTAGAATTTGTTCGCGAGTCAAAACGTCGCGGGGATGTTCCATCAAATACTTTAGCAGTTCAAATTCCTTCATCGTCAGGTCGATCGCCCGTCCGTTGCGTAGAGCTCGCCTAGACGCCAAATCCAAAACTAAATCACCAAACCTCAGTTGTTCGCTGCTGGTGTTATCCGGCTGCAAATACAAGCGCACCAACTGCATAAACTCCTCAGTGCGGTAAGGTTTGAGAAAATAATCATCTGCGCCAGCTTCCAGACAAGCCACGCGATCGTCCACTGTATCGCGACCGATCAATAATAGCACTGGCGCCCGATTGCCACCACTTCGGAGGTGAGAACACAGCGACAGCCCCGATTCAGGGCCAAGTATGCGATCGATTACAATCAAAGCTGGCTGCAATTTATGGGCTAAATGTTGGCCTGTGGCGATACTAGAAGCTATTACTGGTTCGTAGCCGGAGGATTTTAAGTCTAGACTTAAGTGTCCGGCGAGAACTTCGTCTGTTTCTACTAGCAGGACACAGGGATTGCGATCGAGAGTGAGTGCAGCCATTGCATTGACCGATTTAGACCATACCAGTTCTAGCACGTCTCAGGGGACAGTTGACAGTTGACAGTTGACAGTTGACAGTTGTCAGTTGACAGTTGTCAGTTGACAGTTAGATGGAAAAATCATGAAATAAGCAAGATAAGCCAATGACAATTCCCAATGACAATTCCCAATTCCCAATTCCCAATTCCCAATTCCCAATTACCAATTCCCAATTACCAATTCCCAATTCCCAATTCCCAATTCCCAATTCCCAATGCCCAAATTCAATATTAAACTCAGAGGACTGAAGTCCTCACTACAAACCTAATTACCAATTACCCAATTCAACAATCCATGAGCCTCATTGTATTTGGCAGTATCAACATTGACCTCGCAGCAAAAACTCCCAGATTGCCGCAACCTGGGGAAACTATCATCGGTAGCAATTTTTTCACTGCCGGCGGCGGTAAAGGAGCAAATCAAGCCGTAGCAGCGTCGCGTCTTGGAACTTCGACTCACCTGATCGGGCGTGTGGGCAACGATAAATTTGCTGAAGAATTATTGACAAGTTTACAATCCTATGGTTTGAATACAGAAAATGTATTAATAGATAAAAGCACTCATTCAGGTGTGGCAATTATTGCCGTAGACGATAGCGGTCAAAATAATATTATTGTGATTCCGGGTGCAAATAATAATGTTGGTGATGCAGATATAGAACGTCTTAAAAAAGTGTTGTCTGAAGCTACATCTTTGCTGTTACAGTTAGAAATTCCCCTGGAAATTGTCCTAAAAGCTGCGAAAGCTGCTCGTCAAGCTGGGGTGCGAGTGATTCTCGATCCGGCACCGGCTGCGGGGGATTTGCCGATCGACCTTTACCCGCTAATCGACATCATCACGCCGAATGAAGTGGAAGCTGGACAGTTATTCGGTTTTCCGGTGAATGACACAGAAACGGCGATTCGGGCAGCCAAACAGTTGCAGCAGCGCGGTGTCGAGAATGTTATTGTCAAATTGGGCGATCGCGGGGCGGTTGCTGTGACTGCGGATGAGAGCTTTTTTGTGCCTGCTTTTGCTGTGAGGGCGATCGACACAGTGGCTGCTGGCGACGCTTTTAACGGTGGGTTGGCTGCGGCGTTAGATGGCGGGCGATCGCTGTCGGAGGCGGTGGTGTGGGGCTGTGCAGCGGGTGCTCTGTGTGCAACTAAGGTGGGTGCTCAGGTTGCTATGCCCGATCGGGCAACTTTTGATAAATTTTTGCAGCATAATTTAGCAGCAGAATTTAGATAAGACGGCGGTTGAAACCGCATCTACACAAACGATGTCCGCCTTCGCGGACTGAAGAGGATAACATAATTTTAACTGCCCACTCTTCAACCGGCGTCCGGCGGGCTTTGCTTGTATAGACGCGGTTTCAACCGCCAAGTCTTCTTGAATTTGTAAGGTGCCCCGAAGCACAGCCTACTGTGGCCGCTGAATAATTGTTTCAACTACCCGGCGCTTGACTTTTGGATCGATACCAATCAGCCGCACGTATTCCCCGCCGTGTTCCGCCAAGCAAGTTTCTAACGATGCAACCACATCTTTTTCCTGTGCCGTTTTAATTGTCGCACAACTTTGCCAGGAACCTGTTTTAAATCGGCGATTGTCTGCATATTCCATCCCTATTTTGCAGCCCCTTGCTAATAACTGTTGCACTTGTTCCAATACCTCGCCGCTCAGCCGCGCAGATTTACTGTTACTAATAGTTGAAGTTGGCTCGACATAAGCCTTATAATATTTCGATGAGGGGTCGTTTTGTTGATTTTGTGTTGGCGCCACAGCCGGGACATTGACAGTTCCAGGAACGTTAAACAGCCGTGATTGGTTGTATTCATCTACCAAGCGCATTTCCTGTACCCGCTTTTGTTGACCAACCATTGAACTACCCATTTCTAATAAATGAGCGAGGCTGAAATTAGGGTTCGGGAAATCTGGCTGTGCTTCCAGAGTGTTGACTAAACGCTTGGAAACTTGCTCGATTCCTATCTTGTGGATGAATTCGCGGATTTGTTCGTCGTAAATGCGCGATCGCAAAGCGCTAAAAAAGTCGATCGCCTGATCTGCAAAATTATCTACCAAACCCACTATCTCGGTTTGTGACAAATTGTCAGACTCAAAAATTCCGCTGACAATCCCAATTTTATCATCCCGGCTGGGTTCCCAATAAAACTTTTCCATCCGCCCGTCGCGAATCAGCGGCGCGTAAAGCGTAGCAAAGTCATTTCCGGTGACAATAATCGGCACTCGGTGCAGTGGCGTGCTGTCATAACTTCCCGGTAACTGCACGTTAGTGGGATTGTCCGCAATATTCATCAGAGTGGCATTGACCATCTGAGTATTTACAGTATATTGAGTCGTAGTATCGAACCTGCCAGCACCGGCATCCAAATCGTTAATAAAAATTGCACACATCTCGCCCCGCACTCGAATTTGCTCCGCAGCTTCGCGGTAGCGCAAACGAATTAAACGCGCCGGATCTCCGGCATCGGGACTTTCTAATTCTCCACCAGATATCATCACCGGTTCAAAGCCCATTCGCCGAAAAACCAGTTCGGCTTGAAATGTTTTACCTTCTCCTTTGCGGCCGTGAATTCCCAAAATTAGGGGAACTCTTACCCCAGGCAAATTTAAAAAGTTCTTAGTGACGTGCACCGCAACTTTATCGAGAAAGTTAGGAGAAATGTAATAACTCATCAGTAGATTTGTGAGGGATTTATTGCTGTTACTGTTACAATTTTATGACAAAATTAACAGCCTGCAACGCGAAGCTGGATTTTTACCGTACAATCTAGTTCTACATATTATGTGTTAAGGAGCGATTCGTGAGTCCAGAAACCTTACTAAAAGAACCAAGCGTGCAAGCCGAAGCCAGTTTGTTCAGTTCTGAGGGCTTCGACAGTTATGTAATGACTACTTACGGGCGTTTTGCGATCGCCCTGGAACGGGGCCTCGGCTGCCGCGTTTGGGATACCGAGGGCCGCGAATATCTCGATTTTGTGGCGGGTATTGCTACCTGCACTCTGGGACACGCCCATCCGGCGATGGTGGCAGCGGTAACTCAGCAAATTCAGACGCTGCACCACGTTTCTAATCTTTACTACATCCCCGTACAGGGCGAGCTGGCAAAGTGGCTTGTAGATCATTCTTGCGCGGACAGAGCTTTCTTTTGCAACTCGGGTGCGGAAGCTAATGAAGCGGCGATTAAGCTGGCGCGCAAGTACGCCCACGAACAATTAAATATCTCGAATCCGACCATAATTACTGCTGTTGCTAGTTTCCACGGGCGGACTTTGGCGACGATTACGGCGACGGGACAACCTAAATATCAGAAGGGTTTTAGTCCGTTGGTTCCTGGATTTCACTATGTTCCTTACAATGATATTAGTGCGATCGAACTGGCGATCGAGCAACTCGACAAAGACGAACGCCAAGTAGCTGCAATTATGCTGGAAGCGCTGCAAGGTGAAGGGGGAGTTCGTCCCGGAGATATCGCCTATTTCCAACGGATTCGGGAAATTTGCGACGAAAAAGGCATTTTGCTAATTCTCGACGAAGTGCAAGTCGGGATGGGACGCAGCGGTAAATATTGGGGTTACGAAAATCTCGGTATTGAACCGGATATCTTTACCTCTGCGAAGGGATTGGGCGGCGGTATTCCGATCGGCGCTATGCTGTGCAAGTCTCACTGCGATGTGTTTGAACCGGGAAGTCACGCGAGCACTTTTGGCGGCAATCCTTTTGCTTGTGCTGTCGCTTTGTGCGTGTGCCAAACTTTAGAACGGGAAAACCTGCTGGAAAACGTCCAACAGCGCGGAGCACAGTTGAAAGCTGGCCTCAACCAACTGGCGGCTGCATATCCGAATTTGATTGCTGAGGTGCGGGGCTGGGGCTTGATTGTCGGGCTGGAATTGCAGGCTGATATTGCACTGACATCGGCTGATATTGTTAAATCTGCGATCGCCGCTGGTGTGCTGTTGGTTCCCGCCGGGCCGAAGGTGTTGAGGTTTGTTCCACCTCTAATTGTTTCTGCTGCTGAAGTCGATCGGGCTTTGCTTGCCGTTGAGGAAGCGTTGCGCTCTCAAGCGGTACACTAAAATCTACTGGGTTGATTTTTGTGAGCTGTAGCGCTGCAACTGGCGCAATATGCAGAGGCGCTATTCCTGAGAAACCCGGTTTCTTAGCCTCCTGTCGTGTTCGATCATCGCAATCAGATGCGTTCGTAGTGCGGACTGAAGTCCGCAGCATCAGAGCGGACTTTCGGGCGCACTACAAACCGTTTTTGTTATGGTAATCGACCGGACATGATATCAGTCCCTATCAGGGTAAAAGTAAACCCGCCCCGCTGCAAGTCTGTCGGGGCGGGTTTTATCCAGTTTAGGACTTGCCCGGAAACCAGTTTTTTAGGCAAATACACTGCGCTGTGACGATGTGTATGCTGCAAAAACCGGGTTTTTTTAATACTTCTAGATAAGTCTTAAAGTTAATAGACTCCCGGTTGGGAATTTTTAACCGCTTTTGAATGCCGATCGACACAAAAAATATCTCAAGATAAAATTGAGTTTTATCCTCTACTCGAATATTGTCTGTGAAACCCGCCCCGAAACACTGACGACGCATTAGACCGGAATTTGGCTAAAGACAACGGGCACAATAATACTATTAGTGATTGTAGGTGCTAATCTCGCTATCAGCCTGTCTGTTGCCACTTGTGAATCCTGGTTTAACTGATTTCATCCTTTAAGGTCTATAATCCGTCGGAGACTCCTACCTCCGGTTCGAGAGCCAAATTGAAACAGTTCCTAATTTCATTGGCTGCACAGAAGCAGCAATCCTATCGTTAATAGTTCGGCGGAATGCACGATGGACGAACAGCGTCGCGAAACTGATGTTAATATGCTCCGAGCGCTGCTGGAAAATCCTGTGGACTCAGGAATAGATTTGATTTTGAGGACTGACTCAAAGTCGATCGACTTTGGGTTTGTGCAAATGCTGTACTTGGAAGAGCCGGCACTGACACGAGACAGCTTGCTCAAAGCTGCAAAATTCTTTCAAAGGACGATCGCACCCTTAGAATCTGCTAAGAGCAATGCTAAATTGCCCGGAACCGGGGCAGCATATCTGGCTTTTTTAGCAGAAGTATTGCAAGCAGTGGCGCGCAACCCTGATTCGCAGCACGTGTACGCGCTGCTGAGAAACAATTTAGACAAACTCGACCAGAATTTCGCAGATTTGCTGCGCCGCTGGGCAACTTTGGTACTCCCTACTGCCCCAGAATCAGAGGCGAGGCGCATTGCGGCCCTAATTGGCAATCTGAGCAACAAAATTGGGCGGTTTCCCCTCGGTAGCAAGGCGAATAACTTGGAAATCGAAATCGCCGGTTACGAAACCGTGGCTAAGGTGTTTACCCGCAAAGACTTTCCCCAAGAGTGGGCAGTCATGCAAAATAATCTGGGCAATGCTTATACCGATCGCCCCAAAGGCGATAAGGCTCAAAATATCGAACAAGCCATTGCTTGCTTTGCTAATGCCCTGCAAGTGCGAACTCGCGAACAGTACCCGGAACAGTGGGCGACGCTGCAAAACAATCTGGGAAACGCTTATAGCGAGCGCCTCAGGGGAGATGCGGCCGAAAATCTCGAAATTGCGATCGCCTGCTATCAAAACGCCCTACAAGTTCGCAACCGCGAGGGTTTCGGAGGAGATTGGGCAAGCACTCAAAACAATCTCGGCCGCGCTTACAGCCGCCGACTGCGCGGTGACAAAGCCCAAAATCTCGAACAGGCAGTCGTTTGCTACCACAATGCCTTGCAAGTCTACAACCGCAAGATGTTTCCCCGGCGCTGGGCGACGACTCAAAATAATTTAGCAAATGCTTACTATGATTTCCTGCGGGGGAATCGGGCAGAAAATCTCGAATACGCTGTCAACTGCTACCAGAGAGCTTTGCAAGTGCGGACTAAGGAAGCTTTTCCGCTGCAATGGGCGACGACTCAAAGGAATTTGGGCCGGGTGTTTATCGATCGAATTAAGGGCGAAGGAGTCGAAAATCTGGAAATGGCACTCACCTGCTTTCAAAATTCTTTGCAAGTCTACACTCGCATCAAATTTCCCGAAGCCTGGGGTTCGATCCAAACTTACCTCGGCAGGATCTACAGTCTGCGGGTGAAAGGGGAAAAAGCGGAAAATCTGGAAATGGCGATCGCCTGCTATCAAAATGCTTTGCTCTTTTGCAACCGCCAAAAAACTCCCGAACGCTGGGCAATGCTCTGTGCCTACCTCGGACGCGCTTTCAGCCAACACGTGAAAGGCGAAAAAAACCGCAATCTCAAAAGCGCGATCGCCTGTTATCAAAATGCAGCCCAAGTCTACACCAAACACGGATCTCCCCACCGCTGGGCCATGCTGCAAATTTATCTGGGCCGAGCTTTTTCGGAACTGACGGAGACGGAAAACTCGTCTCGCATCGAAAGCGCGATCGCCTGCTATCACAGTGCCGGCCAAATCTACACTCGCGAAACCTATCCCCACCGTTGGGCACAAATTTTATTTTATTTGGGTGAAGCTTACCGAAGGCGAGGCGAGTTGCTGCGCGCCTACGGCGTTTTTACTACTGCTGTCGATACTGTGGAGTTCTTGCGGAGCGAAGTTGGGGTTGATGCGGCCGATTTGGGCGATCGGGGAAGTAACTCAAAAGCCAAATTAGTCAGCACCTGGAGAGGACTCTATAAATCCCTCGTACAAGTTTGCCTAGAACTCGGCCCGGGCCAGCCGGAATATTACGCTAAAGCCCTGGAATACGCTGAACGCCACAAAAATCGGAATTTGGTAGAACTCCTGGTTAAATCCCCCCTGACCCCAAAAGGCGACATTCCGGCAGCGGTACGCAGCGAGTTGGAGTCATTGCAACTGGAAATAGCAAGGGAACAGCGGCAGCAACAACAGCGACAACCCGAACCCAGCACTAGCTTGATTTCTGAGGGCGACAGCCCTGGTTTGAACAGCGGTTCTCTGATGCCGAACTCCGATTTTATGCACTTAAATCAATTGTGGCGGCAGTTTGATGGGTTGATTGCGCGCGAGGTGCAGGCAAACGACCCTTTCTTCAGCTTAGCTCGCAAAGTTGAACCCATTACTTTCGAGCAAATTCGCCAATTGTTGCCTGATGCCAATTGTGCTGCTGTGGTGTGGGCGAGTTTGGAGGATTTGGTAGTGGCTTTTGTGGTGGTGAAGAGTGCAGAATATCCCGCCGTTCACCTCTGTGCCGCGGGAAATGCTTTAGCTGCCGAAACTTGGGCCGGAGAGTACCTCAGCGCTTATTCCGAGCAAAAAGGTCGCTGGATCAATCATCTCCCGGCTCGCCTCAAACGCTTGGCCGCGCTGTTGGAAATCGATCGAGTGGTGGCGCTGATTCCGGAAAATTGCGATCGGCTAATTGTGGTGCCGCACCGATTTTTGCACGCTTTGCCGCTCCATGCTTTGCCTTTGGGGGTGAGAGACGGGTTGGAGGACACCGGGGCAATTTTCAGGTCTCATGGCGGCGATCGCAGCGGTTTCGATCTGTTGGATACGCACAACAGTTCGGATTTTTCTCACAGTTCGTCCTTTGGGGAAATTTCACCTCCTCCTGCTTATTTGATCGATCGATTTGCCGGAGGAATTCGCTATGCTCCTAGCTGCCAGCTATTGCGGTTGAGACAAATCGCGCGCAGCGCAGCTATCGGCCGCTACAGACCGAATTTGCAGCACCTGTTGGCAGTTCCCACTTTCAGCAGAGATGCGCTTTACAGCAACCTGGAAATCGGCAATATTTCCCAGTGTTTTTCCAGTACAGAAATTTTGCGGCAGAAGCCAGCAATTAAAGAGGCTTTTTCTCGATCGATATCTGTAAATGATGGGAATTCATCCGCGAAAATAGGACAAGTGCAGCAGAAAAAATGCGCTCACTTTGCTTGTTTGAGCGTGCTTGATTTCGCTTTCCCGCTCAAATCAGGCGTATTTGTGAGAAATGATACTATGACTTTGGAGGAAATTTTTAATTTCGATTGTCGGCAATACTTTTTAGTTACTTTATCGGCTTGCGAAATTGCAGCAGGCTCAGTCAGCGGTACTGAAGATTTTGTCGGTTTGTCCGCGGGTTTGTTGTATGCTGGCACATCTAGTGTTGTCAGCAGCCTGTGGAAAGTGAATGATGTTTCAACGCTGCTGCTGACGAGCAAGTTTTATGAAAATCTCGGGCGTTTTCCTCGATTGCAAGTGGGAGATGTGGCGCGATCGCTTGCGGAGGCTCAAAGGTGGCTGCGGGATTTGACAGGCGAGGAATTGGAGGTGTTGCTGGCGGATTTTCAGCCTCAAATTTCGCAAATGTTCGATCGGCTTTCACAAAGTTCTCGCCTGATTGCTGAAGCATCTTTACAGCAAATTCGCAACCGCAAACCCTGTCCTTTTGCCAATCCTTATCACTGGGCAGCTTTTACTGCTGCTGGAGTTTAGTCAGTTGACAGTTGATAGTTGACAGTTGACAGTTGTCATTAATTATAGCCCAGATTCCGCAGATATTTAAACAGAATTGATGGTTGTCAAGTTGAAATATTCAAGCCTGAAATATTTATCCAGCAAGCATTTCAGGCTTTTTTGGTTAAAAAATATTGAGTCAGGATAAAAGAGGTAAAAACCATGAATGATCCTCAAGGAGCCATAACGCTCTTTCGTCACTTTCATGAGAGTAAATTCTCGAAGACACGACAGCAAAGGATCTCTTCCCAAACGATCCCAACAAAGGAAGGTGTTAGAAAATCGCTCCACAAAGCCATACTAGATAAGCATTATCAAATTATGGTCATATTTTTACTGTCTGAGAGTGATGAAGGAGCGATAACAGTCCTAAATTTAGGCTATTTAGGAATACTAGGGCGTCGGTTCAGTAAAAGAAATTGACACTCCTCGGCATAGTATGTATGTTGATGTAGACCTTGGCCCGGCGTTGCATGAGGACAAAAAAAATGGTTGGCGATCGCGATCTACTGTCGCCCTCATGCGAGAACCCCTACATAATACATATTTCGTTCTTTTTGTCAAAATATTCTACTGTACCGACGCTCTAGTATGAGAAATTAGGTTAAGAAATCAACAAATAAACCGACAATACGGTCGGTATTTCAGATGTTTTAAGCCGTACACTTAGTCAATCTAAATGGAGCCGAACAGGTGAGCAACTTAACAAAAAACAGGATATATTGCAATACCGTTTACTTAAGACCGCCCTGAGGGTAAAACCCTATGAGAAATAGATACGGAGATTGCTTTCCTTCGGATCGCGAAAGCTAACGTTCCTCTCTTCGGACTATTCTAAGTAAACCGTATTGGGATATATTGAATTATTTAGGAAACGTTTGCAGTGAATATTTTTTAATAGTTGAAGATGGATAAGGATGAAAATAAACCTGAGAATATAGTTGAATAAATCCCAATAATTAGCAAGGCAAAAATCATGTTGCCGGAATTGTGATATCTAATTTATGGCAAATTAGCTCAAAGATTCCACAAATGAATATATTAGGAAATATCTGTAAATTCAAAATTCTTGTATATCTCAAAAATCTGACAATAATGATACCAAAAGTAGACAAGGTAGGCGCAGATGTTTTTCATACAGTGAATATATGAAAAACCTTAATCATCAAAGCCAGAACTGCGGAATATGGGCTAAAAACTCTTTCTTAAAAAAATAGGGCAAGCCTAAGCCCGCCCTACAAATCAGATTAAATCACTTTACACATTAATAAGTTTCAACGTGCCAGCGATGCTCTTTCTTCAACTGTTTTTGATAGCCAGCCCAGTCAATGCCGTGCTTGCTAGATGCAGCAGACATTCCCTCATCAATGCCGCCTTCCATGCCCTTCAAACCACAGATGTAAGTGTGAGTTTTCGGCTTTTGAACCAATTCCCACAGTTGGTCTGCGTTCTCTTGAATCCGGTTTTGAATATACATCTTACCGCCGTCAGCAGTCTTTTGCTCGCGGCTGATCGCATAAGTTAAGCGGAAATTATCGGGGAATTCGCGCTGCAATTGCTCCAATTCTTCTTTATAAAGAATGTTGGGAGTGTAAGCAACTCCAAAGAACAGCCAAGCTAAACCTTTGAACTTGTAACCAGGATTATTTTCTTTAAACATCCGCCACAAATAAGCGCGGAAAGGAGCAATACCCGTACCAGTAGCCATCATAATCACGGTGGCATCTTCGTCATCGGGTAACAACATTTCTTTCCCTACCGGGCCAGTGATTTTGACATCAGCCCCAGGTTCCAAACCTGTGAGAAAAGTCGAACAAACGCCGAATACTCTTTCGCCACTTTTCGGGTCATTGTACTCCAGCCGGCGAACGCACAAAGAGACAGTTTTGTCGTCGAGGTTGTCGCCGTGACGGGTAGAGGCGATCGAGTAAAGTCGAATTTTGTGAGGTTTACCGTTTTTATCGGTTCCATCGGGAATAATCCCGATACTTTGACCTTCTAGATAGTGCAAATTGCCACCAGAAATGTCGAAAGTGACGTGACGAACTGTGCCGTCGCCGCCTTCTCTGACCATTTCTTCTGTAGAGATGCACTTACCAATATAGGGATTGGCCGGTTTGTAGAGGTTAACAGGAACCTGAACTTTTTCCTTTGCTTGAGTCATGGGCTTAGTTTTTTCTCCAGATTTCTGACTCTGTAGCCCTGCTTCTGGTGCGACTTTGCCATTAGTAGTTTCGGGAGCGCCGTTTGAGGGGCGGATGCTGACGATTTTGCCACCCATGCGAGCAATTCTGCGCATTTCCTGATTCATGCGATCGTACGGCACGGAGATAAACACGCTGCCGCTACGGCGAATCGGGTGATTTGTTTCGTCAGTTGCTTTGCTCTGACGCATACCCTCCACTTCGTAAACAAAGATGCGGCTGCCTGATTCTGAGTTGGCCGCTACACCAGATATGCTTGGGCTGTACATTTGTTGCTTGTCCTTCACGATACAGAGTTATAAAGAAAGAGAATGTGACGTTAGACTCAATTTACTTTTTTCTTAAGGCCACCTGGACTAATTTGCCCGCGCGAATCTTTGGGCATTGCCGCGCAGGCGGGAGTGTCAAGTTGAGATCGCTCTGCCTCTAATTCCCGATTAGCCGATCGCCGCCCTTGGTCTCGCCCGGCTGCATTCAGGTGTTGACCTATAGCTATTGTTGTCTGCGTACTGCCAATATTTTACCCGATCGGGGGATCTGCCCCGATAACTCGTTCTGATTTGGGGAGAGGGGGAGAGGGGGAGAGGGGAATACGGCTCAAGAAATATACAATTTAAATGCTGTCTTGCTGAAAGTAGGATTTAGCTAAATGACGTTGAGCTTGTAGGGGGCGGACGCATTCTGGTAAGATTAACCACTAAAGTTAGTATTAATTTCTTGCCTTGAAGATTGCTTGGGTCTTCCCGGACAGGCAGTCAACTGACTGCTGTATGCTGGTTAGTCCTCGATCCTCTCGGGGTAGCAAACCCGCAGAAAGCCTGCTTGTAGCTACCTGCGGGCTGAAATTTTTTGGAATCTAGACTTCAGTTACTTAGTAAACAGTGATTTTGTTAGAGGGAAACTATGACCAGTAAGCCGGATCGCGTGGTTTTAATTGGCGTTGCCGGAGACTCCGGCTGCGGAAAATCTACTTTTTTGCGCCGATTGACAGATTTGTTCGGGGAAGATTTCGTGACTGTAATCTGCCTTGACGACTATCATTGTCTCGATCGCAAGCAACGCAAGGAAACAGGGATTACCGCCCTTGACCCCAGAGCGAACAATTTTGACCTGATGGCCGAGCAAATGAAAGCGCTCAAAGAAGGTCGGGGAATAGACAAGCCGATTTACAACCACGAAACCGGTCTGCTCGATCCTCCTGAGCGGGTAGAGCCGAATCACGTGATTGTGATTGAGGGGTTGCACCCCCTTTACGACGAGCGAGTGAGAAATCTCATCGACTTCAGCGTCTACCTCGACATCAGCGACGAAGTAAAAATTGCTTGGAAAATCCAGCGCGACATGGCGGAACGGGGCCACCGTTACGAAGACGTGCTGTTTGCGATCAATGCTCGCAAACCAGATTTCACAGCGTACATCGACCCACAAAAGCAATATGCTGACGTGGTAATTCAAGTATTGCCGACCAACTTGATCAAAGATGACAAAGAACGGAAGGTTCTGCGCGTCCAAATGATTCAGCGCGAAGGTATCGCCAACTTTGAACCTGCGTATTTGTTTGACGAAGGTTCGACAATTAACTGGATTCCTTGCGGCCGCAAACTGACTTGTTCCTATCCCGGAATTAAGATGTACTACGGCCCAGATGCTTTCTACGGCCACGAAGTCTCGATTTTGGAAGTAGACGGTCAGTTCGAGAATCTCGAAGAAGTGATTTACATCGAAAGCCACTTGAGCAAGACTTCTGCGAAATACGAAGGCGAGTTGACTCACCTGTTACTCCAACACCGCGAATATCCTGGTTCCAACAATGGAACTGGTTTATTCCAAGTATTGGTGGGATTGAAGATGCGGGCGACTTACGAAAAGTTGACTGCAAAAGAATCAAAAGTTGCTGTTAGTGTTTAGAACTCTGACTTGACATCCACCCCGACCTGAAGGTGCGGGGATTCCCAATCATCGCTAATTGGGTTTCTGCTTCATAGCACCAGCCTTCCGAGACTTACTCTCTTCGGGTCTTACAGTTGCTCCGCAGACTGAAACGGCTAGCCCAGCCGCCAAAATGTTCTTTGCAGCATTGATGTCACGATCGTGGTTTGTCCCGCACTTGGGACACTCCCACTCGCGAATATTCAACGGCAATTTCTCAACAATGTGACCGCAGTTTCCACAGCGCTTAGAGCTGGGAAACCAGCGGTCTATTTTTATTAATTCACGCCCGTACCAATCGCATTTGTAACTTAGCTGGCGAATCAATTCACCCCAACTAGCATCGCTGATGGCAAGAGCTAACTTATGGTTTTTCACCATATTCTTGACAGCCAAATCCTCAACTACAATCGTTTGGTTTTCACGAACGAGTTGAGTCGTTAGCTTGTGCAAGAAATCTTTACGCACATCGACTATCTGTGCGTGGACTTTTGCCACCTGTCTCCGGGCTTTTTCCCGATTGTTGCTTCCCTTTTGCTTGCGTGCTAACGTTTTTTGCTTTCTTTTTAACTTTTTGCGAAGTCTCTTAAAGTGTTTGGGATTGGCGATTTTATCGCCGTCGCTAGTAGCAATCAAACTCGTAATCCCCACATCCAATCCGATAGTTTTATCTGTTTTTGGAAATGGTTGGATTTTATAGTCGTCTACTAATATGGATACAAACCAAAGCCCAGCAGGCGTTAATTTCACTGTAATCGTAGACGGAATGCACCCTTGGGGAATTTGTTTGCTCCAGCGGATAGGTAGTGGCTCGTTACATTTAGCCAAAAATACCTGTCCGTTTTTCCAGCGGAAGGCAGATTTGGTAAATTCAGCACTGCCACCGTTATGCTTTTTCTTGAAATTAGGATATTTGGCTCGTCCTGCAAAGAAGTTGGTGAACGCTGTCTGAAGGTGGCGCAAGCCTTGTTGAAGAGGTACGCAGCTAACTTCATTCAAGAAATCAAGTTCTTCCTCTTTCTTCCAGTTCGTCAGCATAGAGGAAGTTTCGCTGTAGCCAACTCTTTCTTGGCGTTCGTACCAAGATTCCGTGCGGTAAGTCAAAGCCTTGTTGTACACTAGCCGGGTACAGCCCATTGTCCGTCGCAAGAGGTTTTCTTGCTCGCTGGTGGGATAGAATCGGTAGCGATAGGCTTTTTCCATATCTTCACAGCCTAACACGTCTTTTGTGATATTAGCTCTGTGTTGTATGTTTTTGTAAAGCCGTCGAGCGAAGGACGGGGTTTCCACCCACTTTTTTTGATGAAAGATTTGAGAGGCGCGAGTGCGCCTCTTTTTTTTGTGGGTGAAATGAACGGCAGATGGTGATATTGGCACAGCGAATAATTAAGGCGTAATACGGTTCATTTAAGAACTATCTGACTTTTTAAAAATGCCTGTATTGCCTATGAAATCGTGAGACGAAATTCGTAAAAAATCTTTAAGCCAAGCCTATTGAGTTAGGGTAGAGTATTTGGCAATAGAGAGTTTAAAAATGTTTTTCCGGCTTGATTGAGGGAAGTTCTACTTTTTTGAATTATCTAATTTGATGCAACCCTGTGTGAATATCGATTAAGAATGCCAAAAACTTTACTGCTACACCATTACCTCCTCCAGTAATAGCTTCATTCGATTGCCGATCGCCCCGACATTGGGTTCCAGTAAAATACTGAGATGGTCTCCAGGTACATCGTAAATGGTCAGACCGTCTTTGAGATAAGGTTTCCAGCCTAGATCCGGATCGAGACTGACACTTACGCCATCTTGAGAATCCTGTGCTCGAAACATCACTACTTTGCCAGCATAGGGTTTTGGCGCGTAAGCTCGTTCTGCCAGATCAATTATCTTCTCTCTGATCAAATAGTCGGTGGTGTAAGACATTGACTCTGTAGGTTCTTTCACCTTGTTGTCTCGCCCGATCGTCTTGCGGGCCAGCATTGTCATTCCGTCTGTAACTGTCGTTATTTTATCGACGACACTACTGACGATGTAACCTACGCCCTGCTTAGCAATTTTTTGGACATGGAAGCGCAGCCGCTGCTGAATGGGTAGGGGCTTGTAGGCAGAGGGCAACATGGAATCAAACATCACCAATAACGCTGTTTTCTGTCCTTTAGCTGCCAATTTTTGAGCAACCTCAAAAGCAACAATACCTCCAAATGACAAACCACCCAAATAATAGGGGCCTTCTGGTTGCACCTTCACGAGTTCATTGATGTAATAGTCTGCGATCGCCTCAACCTGATTGACTGGCCCGTGCACGCCATCTTTAACAACAGCAATTAAGCCATATATCGGCTGATCTAGCCCTAAATATGGAATTAACGGATGATAAATAGACACTCCTTCAAACAGAAAGAGTGGTGGCTGAGAACCTTTCGGTTGAATCTCGACAAGGGAAAGGCTTTGGTTGGGGATATCGCCTTGACGTAGAATCTGGGATAGTTGCTTGATGGTTGGGGCTTGGAAGATAATCGATAGTGGGACTTTCTGCTGGAACTTTTGGTCAATTTTGTCAGCTAAGCGAGCGGCTAACAGGGATGTACCGCCTAAATCCATGAAATTATCCGTAGTGCCGATCGGCTTAATATTGAGTATCTGCTCCCAAATTTGAACAAGTTGAGCTTCTAGTCCATCAATAGGCAACACAACTTCACTATTTGTAACCAGATCGGCAACCTGAGGTTCTGGAAACCCACGGCGATCGACCTTACCATTGGGCGTCATCGGGAAAGAGTCCATCACTACAACCGCTGCCGGAATCATGTATGCCGGTAGTTTGGTTTGTAGAAAACTACGCAATTCAGACACCTGAATTGGTTGTCCGGGCTTCGGAATGATATATGCCACTAAGCGCTTTTCACCGGGTACATCTTCCCGTGCCAAAACTATACCTTGCTGCACAGATGGGTACTGTTCCAAATAGGTTTCAATCTCTAGTAACTCAATCCGAAAACCTCGAATTTTTACTTGAAAATCGATGCGACCAATAAACTCCAACGTTCCATTGGGTAAATAGCGGCAAGTATCCCCTGTTATGTAAAGTTTGTCTCCAGGTCGATCGCTAAATGGATTAGCAATAAACTTACTTGCAGTGCGTTCTGCCAAGTTGAGATATCCCCTCGCAACCCCTGGGCCGCCAATATACAGTTCTCCAATGTCGCCATCGGGCACAGGATTTAGGTTTTCATCCAGAATGTAAATTTGGCTGTTGGGAAGGGGACGACCGATCGGAATGTCTGCTTCACTACTGAGATCGTAGCTTTCAGCGATCGGGTCAAAAATGGTGGCCGTCACTGTAGTTTCAGTCGGCCCGTAGGTATTGAGCCAACGAGGATATTCCCCTACCAATTGTCGCCATTCAGCATACAGAGCGCGAGAGGCTTTTTCTCCGCCCACAATCACCAATCTCACATCTGGGGACATGGGAACACCTAGCAATGAGAGTCCGCTGACGAGACCATGCCAAAAAGCAGTTGGCAAGTCCAGAATAGTAATACGTTCTTGCTCAATAAATTCGAGGAATTGGCGAGTAGAGCTAATACAGTCTTCAGTTCGCAGCACGATTGTTGCACCACTTACCAAGGATGGAAAAACTTCCTCAATGATGATGTCAAAGCTCATGCTAGAGAATTGCAGTACCCGATCGCCAGCCTGAAGATTAAATGCCTGTGCGATCGCCTTGCTGTGGTGAACCATACCCCGGTGAGTAATCATTACACCCTTGGGATTTCCCGTCGAACCAGAGGTGTAAATAACATAAGCCAAATGCTCGGGCGTTGTCAGCAGAGACAAATTTTCAGTGCTGTATGGCGCCATATCGTGCCAGTCTGTATCTGGACAAATCACGCGAGCATTGTGTTCTGGCAAAAATTCAACCAGATGCTGTTGAATCAAAATGAATCGCACACCGGCGTCTTGTAACTTGTACGCTCGACGTTCGTGGGGATAGGCTGGGTCGATCGGCACATAGGCCGCCCCAGCCTTCATCACCCCCAAAAAGCAAATCACCATTTCCATGCAGCGATTCATAGAGATAGCAATCAGTTCATCCGGTTGCACTCCTAGTGCTTGGAGGTAATGGGCGAGCTGGTTTGCGCGTTGATTTAAGGCATCATAGGTTAATTCTTGCCCTTGAAATGAAAGGGCGATCGCATCAGGAGTCTCCTTAACCTGTGCTTCAAACCATTGATGGATACTCACATAGTCAGATGGAGTTCGATCGACTTGAGAGTCCTCGACAGAGGAAATATCCTGACTATGTAATGGAAGATCGACACAGACATCGTGGGTAGTTTTTAGTGCATCAGTTTCCTGGTTGGGTAAGTACCCATCACGACTCGTCAAAACATCTTGAGAATTCATCATATTTTTGATTTAAGTAGAGTGAGGGAGATTAAGAGAGGCACCCTAGGGAAAATTCCTTATCGCGCATTGATCCAGATCACAGCTTTTTGTGGATTGCTTATTTAGCAGTCTCGAAACTGTCACATTGCAGTAATAATACGTATATGACGGCGCGAATCAATGTGCTTTTGGGGAACGGAAGTTGTTTCTGGATAATTACTTTTTGTCCTGTTTTAATTATACGGCTTATTAATTGATCTGGTCTAGATCAAGACTGTTTTGGCAATCATCTCATTGGCGATCGGGGGCGATCGGGAGCGATCGCAGTAAACAAGCAAAGCACTTTAGCTACCTTACTCCTTCAGTAGAGCTAAACTGCTTTGCCTGTAAGTATTTCAGCTATTTACATTTTTTTGTATGCCTTAAAAATTTGTACCTTTACTTAAGTTGTCACCAATAGGAGACGGTGCTTGGAAGTAGAGAGGTTAAGAATATTTGTCCGGCTTCATTGAGATCGTCATTTAGGGAAAAGTTTAGACTGCGAACTCGCAGATCGCCATTTTTTATGTCTAGTGGCTGTTTGAGGTGTTCCGGGTAGATAAGAATTGCATTTTTACACTTTAGTGCATTTGCGTAGGCAACTATTTGATGGCGGTCTCCACTGTCTGCTCGATCGGGAGCTTTGTATTTGGTATCGAGGACGTATTGGACTTTACCTGTTTCTATATCGCACAGCAGTAAGTCAATGCGATCGGAGTAATTTTGGTCATGTGTGACCGTGTGTTTTTTCTTGACAAAGAAGCCTTTTGGTGTATTAGCCTTGAGCCATTCAGCGACAAACTGTTCATATAAACTAGCCATGTTGATCAGAAAAGGGAGCATTTCGCGATCGCCCATTTCGTGACTGGGCCCTGTGTTATCTAAAAAAAACCGACAGAGGGCGTGTAAAAGTTGATAATCTTGATTAAGACGGTGATAAGTGCGATCGATACAAGCTTCTGGTTTAAAAGATGTTAGAGTAACAAATCCTTGGAGTGCGTGAAAAGCTTTTCGCACCCTCGATGAGACAGATTCGCGGCACAAACCGCTACGGCCAATAATGAAAAGTGTCCAAGCCAGAATTTGATTATCTTCGATATCGCCTGTTTGTTCGTTATAGTGACATTTTAGTTTAACCTCCCAAGGTTTTTGCACAGCTTCCCGGACATCGATGCGACCGCGAATATAGGAAAGTTTTTCTATTTTTGGTAAGTAATCGCGATATAATCCTTTGCGACAGCGTTCGAGAATTTTCAGCGCCAGGATGTTAGCTAATCGTTCATATACTTGTTTCAAAGATTCGCACTCAATCTGTCCTTTCGGAAAACTTATCTTAAGTTCGTAGGCATACTCAAGCATTCCGAATAAATTTGCGATCGGAACTTTGGGTTTGATCACAATGTGAAATTGTGGAGTAATTGGAATATTGCCAACTCGGCCTTGAGACTTTAATTGCCATTTATATTTTGTTTTAGGGTTGGGAAATTCAATATCTATTTCCTTAGCATAATTATGGTAGATTTTCTCTCCTACTGATTGGGGGATTGCATCTCGCTCAAAGGTCGCTAATTGATATTCTGTGAGTTCGATAATTTGGGGTGATTCTCGTTTCATAGAAATACGGTTCAGTCAGTAGTTGTCATTGCGAGGAACGTTAGCGAAGCGATCCGTAGGAAAGCAATCGCAGTATCTATTGTTCACACAGTTTTCCCTCTAGGACTCTCTTAAGTCAATCACATTGTTTCATAGATGCTGTAACGGCATATTTTTGGTAATGGTAGCGTTAGATGCTCAATTGCTCAATTTGTCTTTGATTTTATCCCAGAGAAATTCATCCATTTTTGCCTGGTCATCAAAAAAGTATTCTTCGAGATATGGCTCAATTTCCATTTGCCAAATATCTTGGATATCTTCAGCTAAGGTTTTTGTCAAAAAGAAGGAGATGCCTAATTCATAATGTTTGTTGTTAATTGCCCGATTGACATTTTCTAGAATCCTAGTTAATTGATCGACTGGGAAAACCGTTTTCTCTCTCTGGTGATACTGTCGCAGGACTTCATAGTTGGGATAGATGGGAATGAATGCAAAACGGCGGCGGAGTGCGTTATCGACTAAGGCAATAGAGCGGTCTGCGGTGTTCATTGTGCCGATGATGCGGACATTTGTCGGGATTCTGAATTTTTGACCGCTGGCTAGTGTAATAAAGCGTTTTGTATCTTGTCGGTCATCTAGGAGATACATTAACTCGCCAAAGACTTGAGATAAATTTGCGCGATTAATTTCATCAATAATCAGAACACAAGTGTCTTCACAGACTTCGGCTTTTTCGCAAAATTCAAGGAATCTACCGGGAACTATTGGATAAGTTAATTGCCCATCTTGACTTTGTGGGCGAAGGCCTTGAATAAAGTCTTCATAAGTATAAGCTGGATGAAATTGGATCGTGTCTGAGAAACCGTCACCGCCGCCGATTAAGTGTTGGGCAAGTTTTTGCGCGAGGAAGGTTTTTCCAGTGCCGGGCGGGCCTTGGATGATGGTTTGACCTTTGCGGTTAATGGTGTGTATCCATTGGGCTAGTTGGGTTTCGGTGAAGCCAGTTTCTTCGGCACATTGGTTCAAAAGATATTCTGGTTGCAACTTTACTTCTTCTACAGCGTATTTAAACATAATTTCCTCATCTACCAGTGGCACTTCGTTACTAGGAAAGTCATATTTTTTTATCTCGACAAGCCAGTGGCAGAACATATCAAATAGATCGTCATCTCGAATAGAGGGAGCGCCATTTTGGTGCATTTCTTTAGTTAATTCTTCAATGAGCTCGCGTCCGGTGAAGTTAGCAGATGAGTAGTCTATTAGCTTTTTGCTATACGAAGTATTGGCGAAATAGTTAATCACCTGTATTGACTTGTCATTAATCGCAAGAAAGTCATCGGGATGGAGAGCATTCAGGATAGGTGTTAACATTCCTATCTCGCCGAATAAGGAGGCTGGCATTTCTTCGGAAAAGTTTCTACAGGCAGAAGATAGTTGACTCGGATCGTCGTTACAACAGCAGACTAAATAGATAATTAATTGGGCAATTCTTACTGGTGTTATTAATGACAAATTTTTATACAATTTTGAATTCCATAATAACCCTTGTGTTATGCACGGATTAATATGAACCCAGGCTCCTCTTTGTCGATTAGCAGGAGAGTCTTGGTAAGGTAGAAGTTGCAAGATTACGGATTCAGTCACATCCTCTCCAGACTCAGCAGCAGAAGCGATCGCTTCAAAATTTCTACGTCCCTGCTGACGCTGCTCCTCGTAAGCCACCCTATGACGTAACCCATCTGGAGTGTAGGGATATGAACTGACAAATTCCTGAAATAGCCTGACAAACTCAGCTTTTTTTTTCGCTAGCATACTGCTCTTGCCAACTATTGATTAATAAATTATTGTAGTAAATATTTATCTCGAACATTCTCCTAGAGAATAGACTATTCTCAACTGTTTATCGGTGATGTAACGATAACTTTGTGGTGGTTTAAGCTCAGGCAACTTTTTTCTTAAACGGTGTAAGTCTACTGGTTGGCTAAACCTGTGAATATCTTTAAGAAAAATTCCAATACCTGTTTTTGTACCTTGATAATAATCATAAAATTTTTCAGATGAAATGCCCGCTTTATCTTCAACTTCCTCCCAAAGTTCCGCAATTGGTTTTTCTATGATAGTATCCACTTTGAATGAACCGAATACAGCTTTAGTCGGGGAAGAAATGTAAATTAATACCAAATCGCCTTCGTTCAATAATCGAGGGCGGACGCGCCGCAATTCAACAGTCTTATTGCTATCAAATATTTTGTTGGCATATTCCGGTCGAATAGATAATAGCAAGATACTTGACATGGGTTACACTCCTTTATTTATGTCGCGGTTCCTTCATTATATATGATACCGAATTGTTCCTTTGAAATCTTAAATAAACTTTGAACGGTTGTTTTATTTTCAAGTATTTCCCGAAGCCTATTTAATGTCAGTCGTTTAGTAAAAATCTTGGTATAGCTAAATCTGATAGCCATAATATCTTCATCTGGTTTGTCTCTTGCTAGATTCATTAAATCTTTTAACCCATATACACCTAAGTGGCGGAACTGTCTATATAGTTTTTCAGGTTTGTCTATGATAACTTCATCTAACCTAGAACAAGCTTTAACCTCTTGTGTCCCAGTAAATGCTCTGTCGGAGCTAACATACCATAAAATTCTACCAATAACACCAGGTTTTAGACCGCCATTATTTCCCTTATAGTACACCAGTTCGCGTCTGAGTGCTAGATCAGTTTGAGATTCAAAGAGGCAGAGGCACTGGTTAGCCAAGTGTTCATCAAACAAATCTTTTGCCCATCTGGGTTGAATAGGAATAATGAATGTAGGCAAGTCAGCATTAATAACTTTAGCAGGCCAAAGGTGACGTTCTATCTCCGATATAGTCTTTATATCTTGAGTTGATTCGCTGATAGTAAGAGTTTCTGCGAGCTGAATGCAAAAATGATATTCTGGTTCCATATTACCTAATTCGGCAAGGTACTTAGATAGTTCTGTTGATGTTTTTGCAACAGCAAGATTCGCCTTTAAATACCCATTATTAACTCGAACAAAAGCATCTTCTTGAATAGCTTGTAAAACAGTTTCTTCCAGATATGGGTCAATAATTCTGGTAAATTGTCGCTTTTCATCGGCTGAGAGTGATATAGAATAGAAAATCAAATACCGTGCCAGCGTAGCCGCTATAGCGCCTGGACGAACTCGCATGATTTTCACTTTTAGTTCGTAAGTTTGGTGTCGATCAAAAACAATTAAAGCAAGGGGTGTATTTTCATTTTCTAAAAAAACATAACATTGAAATTTATCTGGATTAGCAATAAGGTGGCGCAGCCGTTGTTTAAATTCTCCCTCTGTTTCGCCCTTTTCACTAGCATGAAAACTATCAATTAATCGAAATTGTTCAAATTTTTGGATGAGTTTCATCTTTATAGATGTACCTGCCAAGCGAACAGGTTGATATTCAACATTTCTGCGAATATCATCGAATTTTAAAATTAAATTAGTTGGGCTAATTACTTCCAGTGTAAATTTCTTATAAATCTCATCAGCTAAATTCAAAATTTTTATGTTGCGAGTTACAAATACCGGAGAATCAGAAGCAATAGTTATAGCTAATTGATTTATTGTACCTTGGTCGAAAGTTATAGATTGGCCGACCAACAGTTGAGCGATAGAATATAAAATACCTTCAAGTCTAGTTTTGTCATACAACAACTGAGTAAAACTATTAGCGAGGTAACGTTTGCTATCTCTTAATTTAGCATCATCTATTCTGTTGATTGATTTGAAAATTTCATCAGTGATGCACAACTCCAAGTCATCCTGCAACCAATCAGCGAGTAGAGAGTCGGATTCTGTAGTTTTAAGCTCTTCATTTCCGTGCAATTCCAAGAAAACGCTTGTGTCGATGACTGCACAAAGTTTAGATTCAAGCTTCTGATTAGCAGCATAAGAAAATATTGTAGGATGATTGTGTTCTAGCCACCAAATTGTAAGAAGTTTACCATCCTTACTTTTGCCTGTCTTTTCATCTAAGGGAACAAAGCCTAATTTATACCACATCCCGTCTATTCCATAGTCTCGGCGGCATTTAAGCTCAATCCTATAAAAATCCTGAGTTTTTTGACTTAAGTAATTGACTAGCTTTTTAGCAACATCTTTGCCACGCCATGAGGGAGCGATGCAGAGATGAACAATAACAATTGCGTGTTTTCGGATCACCTTCCGGTATAGCAGATAACCAATACAATTTTTATCGGGATCAATAGCCACAAGAATCGTGCGCTTGATTGCATATTCTGTAAAAGCATCTCTTGGTAACAAGCCAAGAGTTTTTTTATTGGCATCGCTTAATGCTATAACGGTTTGTAAATGAGGGGATCTATGATCGATTGCTTCGATCGTTATCTGTATATTTTTTGTCATTTTGTTACGGTTCCCTCTATTTCATAACGTAGTTGCATGATTAGACACTATTGAGCAAACTCACGATCGCCCTTTTATGCCTACCACGTATCAGATTACCAGTAAATTGGGGAGTGAGAGAGTCAAAAGTGCGATCGCCTCCACCGCCGCCACTTGCCTTCTCAAACCACAAGCGCGCAGCCAAACAAATGCGAAACTTGTGCCAAACTTACTGAAAAGTGTTATATTCAACTCCGTAAACCCTGAACAGCGCTTTCAGGTATGCCAAAATTATCAACGAGTCAACTAAATGCCCTTTACTTTCAAGAAATTAGCCGCCATTGCAATCTTCTTCGTAGCCGTAAAAATTTTAGTTGACTCTGGGCACTTCCAACAAGCCGCCAATGACATCACACACAGAAACCCAGCCAGCGCCACATCAGATACCGAAACTATCCGGCAAAAATCCAGCAGCCCGCCCCCAGCAGAACCCCACAAATCACCGGATCAAAAGTTTGATGTAGTAGTATATGGCGATGAAGTGCCGGGGATATGTGCGGCTATATGGGCAAAAAAGACTTTAGGTGAAAAGGGTAAAGTTGCTGTTGTGCGATCGAACTACGCAACTGCTCTTTTGGGCGGCGTACTCACCCGCGGCGGTTTAGGTTACGTCGATTTAGATAAAATCCCCGACTGGTACCGCCAACCCTACGCCCAATGTTTCCGCGAATTCTTAGACAAAGCGAATGTTCCCGAATCTTGCTTGGAACCAAAAACCGCTGATAAAGCTCTGAGAGAGATGCTTTCGGAAGCCGGAGTTAAACTTATTTCCCACTCAACTCTGACTCCTCACGTAGTTGATAAAAAAATAGAATATGCCGAAGTCAAAGAGAGCAATATTAAAATTCAAGCTAACTCTTTTATTGACGTAACTCAAGACGCGGAACTGGCAAGAAAAGCCGGATTATCTTATTATACAGGATATGAATCGCAAAATATTAAATCCAAAAATGAAACTTTAGCAGTATCTGTAGTGCCGACAATTACGGGGCTAACGATGGCAGACTTCCGCAAAATAGAAGATGACATTCTCTACGACACGCCTTTAGTCGAAAAAATCAAAGCAAGCATTACCAAATATAAAGATCCGGCGAGTACAGAATTCTGGATGAGGAATTTCTTGAGTCCGATTTATCAGGCATATCGAGACGGCTACAACATCAGAAGCGTAGCCCTAGGTGCGGCATATCACGTAGACAGGAACTTGCCCTTTACTCAAGATAAAGGATTCTTCTTTGACAAAGCCAATGTTTGCGTTTATAAAGATAATTCGCTGTCGTGGAACGGGTTTTTATTTAAATATCAAGTTGATGAATTGATGAAGATGGAAGCTAACGGCAGAAAACCGAATGCTGAGATGGTGAAAGAAATGTCACATCTCCAAGAATGGCTGCAAAAAAAATCTGGTAAAGATGTGAGAGTATTTATCCCGGAAGAGATTTATATCAGACAAACTTTGAATGTTCGGGATGTGGTGGCGCCGCTAAGTGGGAAAGAGATTATCAAAGGAGGAACAGAGCCCTCCAAGTCGATCGGCAGTTTTTCCTATGATTTCGACTTGCGGGGGGGAGTCAAGGATTTGGAATCGAGAATTCCGCCGCTGCCGACCTATAATTTTGGGATAGAGAGCGCTTTGGCGAGTAAAGTGAGTAATTTGGCGATCGTAGGGCGATCGTCCGGTTATGTCGGGATGGCGGTATCAGTCGGGCGAATTGCGACGGTGAATATTTATCAAGGACAAGGCGTGGGCGTGGCGGCGGGTTTGGCTAGCAAGTTGGGAGTGCCGCTAAATACGATTACTTCGAGTAAAACAAGGGAAACTTTGGAGACTTTAACGGGGAAAACTACTTATTTGTCGGGGAGAGATACGAGTTATGGCGTGGATTATAAAGAGGTGAAATAGATCTAAGGAAGTAGTAGGGGACGAGCGAAATATTCGGTGGAAATAGGAAATTTTGTAAACTAATTAAGAGCGATCGCACTTTTTTTTGACAAAGTGCGATCGCTTTTTCTTTGCTGGTTCAACTCAAACACCTGAAACTTCTTTTTTCTGTAACATCGCTTCTCTAAATTTACCAATGCGTTTTGCAGATTTCTCATCCACCGCCGTTATCATCTGACCTACTTCTATCATTTGCCGTTCAACTATTTTTGTCATTTCCAGCAGTTCAAGTAATTCTTTTTCATCCGGTAGCTGTCTCATTGTAAGTTCTCCAATCTAGCAATAATTCGTTCCATGCCTATTTTAGCTTCCAGCACCCGACCTAGCAAGTCTCCTTCTACGGCGCAGGATTCCCAAACTCTTAGATATCCTCTCGATCTTCGCTCTGCTGCTGCTGGTATTCTGTAATAATGTTTTGAATATCTTCTGCTGCAATATCGACTTGTTCGGATTTTGTGTAAAGGGTCAGCAAAATGATTCCCGTTGCTGTTTGGACGTAGTAAATTAAACGATAGCCACCACTTTTACCTTTTTGAGTGTCGCTATTTCGGACTCTCAACTTGAAGACTGCATAACCCACTCCAGCAATTCGATCTCCTGGCAGTTCTCCCCGTGTGAGTTGTTCGATAACGGGTTGAATATCATTGCGAATGCTGCGGTATTTTTTTGCAAGAGTGCGTAAATTGCGGTTGAAGGTTCGCGAAACTATAACTTGAATTAAGGGCAAGTCAGTCATTTTCAATTCCTTCCCACATTTGAGAAACCGAAATGGTTTGCCCAGTCATGGCTTCGTGCCAAGCTTGCCGAAAATCTTGTAGCAGCGCTGCTTTAGATTGGCCCTCTCCGTCAATTTCTGAGGGTTCTGGAATACTAAGAGAATTAGCAGCAGGCATCTCTTGGATTTCTGCTGAGAAAACCTCTGCCAGATTATTTTGTGAAACGATTACCCCTTGACGTTGCTTTTGGCTTAGAAACTCTATAAAACTCGCAACTAATGCCAGATGTTCTGGAGAGAGTCGATCGAGCCATCGATCGATTTGATGTCGAAGTGCTGCTACATTCATAATGCCATCATACCTTTTAATTTTACCTTCATTTTAACGTAAGTATAAAGGTAGTGATGCGATTGCCGAGCGGTACATTCAGTTGACGGCTATTGGAACGGGAACCTTGGTGGAAATTGACCCGGATGGTTCAACCAATAGGGGCGATTGTTAATCCCCCTCTTTGAATCGCAAGTAATGTCAGGGTTTCGGTAGAAGTTGGATTTGAGTGACATTCAGTTTATGTGCCAAAGAGATTTTAACTCGCTCCAACTTTTTAACATAGAGAAATGTAAATTCGATCGAGATTTTTACCATGACTTTTACGCTTCAAAGAAACGGCACCCACTTCTTTGGCACTACTTACATGAGTCCCACCACAAGGAATAATGATATCACCATAACGCCAGTAAGAGATATCTTTTGTACTAGGATCTGACTCCATCAAAATTTCATCGCCTTGAGCAATCAAATTATTAGCTAAAGTAGACACTTTTGGAATCAGTTCAGGATTGAGTTTATTAGCGTAGTCTAAACGGGCACTCTGTTCATATATATAGCAACCTTTGATATATAGCTTTTCTTGATGACCATAGATTTCTTCAAGGGCGTGTAAAACAAAGTGAGTTGCACTGTGGTAACGCATTAGCTTGTATCGATAATCCCAATCAATCTTCATATGCACTTTTTGTCCTACGATAAAAGGGGAAGGACTATCTAGTTTATGAACCACCACAGTATCAATCTGTACCATCGGAACTTCGACATCTGGACGGTTTATATAGATAGGTTTTCCGGGTTGCTTTTGTACGTCAATGATAGCTACATCGTCAATAAAGCCTTTGTCAGGTACTTGCCCTCCTGATTCTGCATAAAATATAGTTCGATCTGTTACCAGCAAATCATCTTGTGTATGCAGCACGGTAGCTTCACATTCAGTCTGATAGGGTTCATCAATCCACAACTTCTGAGTTGGGGGTAGTTTTTCTGGACTGTTAAGAATAAAAATCGTCATTTCAATCTCCTTATTTTGGAAAGTTCACAGTTTACTCAAAACTGAGCAACAAAGCTTGATGTCATCAAAAAATCAATCAAAAAGATCTAAGTAATCAATAGCTGAGTCATAAGCCATCGTCAGAATATTGACTTTGTGATGTAGCTGTTTCTTTTGCTGAACTTCCTCAACAACTTTTAAAGCAGCGGCGACATTAGCTCCAGAAGAAATACCTACTGACAAGCCTTCTTTTACGCTCAGATTTTTCATCATTTGTAATGACTCTTCAAATGTTACAGAAATCATTCGATCTATGATATTAACATTCAATACTTTGGGGATAATGCCAACAGCAAGACCTTGAATATTGTGAGGAAAAAATTTATTTTCTAGAAGCTCGCAGCCGTCTGGTTGAACTCCTATAATTGTTACCTTTGGTTTTTCTTTTTTGAGAATTTCTCCTATTCCTGTAATGTGACCTCCAGTACCAATACTGGCAATAAAATAATCAATTGTTTCATTTTGAAAGTCTTCCAGAATTTCTGGAGCTGTTGTTAATCGATGAATTTCTGGATTTGCTGGATTTTGACCTTGATTTAGCATCACATACTCAGGATTTTCAATCTGAATTTCCATTGCTAGCTCACCATGTGAATTACCTCCTTTACGACTATCAGAAAGGATAATTTTTGCTCCTAACGCTTTTAATGATTTTTGTTTTTGTGAGCTATAGTTATCAGGAATAACTAAGATCACATTGTAGCCGAGGATAGCAGCAGCTATAGCAATTCCCATTCCTGTATTTCCTCCAGTTGGTTCGAGAATTGTTTGTCCTGTATTTGGTTTGAGAATCCCTTGTTTTTCGGCATCTTTAATCATATTAAAGGCAATTCTAGTTTTGTGGCTACCTCCAGGATTAAACGTTTCATTTTTTATATAAATGGCAAACTTTGAATCAAGGGATTTATCAATTATTTTTTGAAGCTTAATCACTGGAGTTTGACCAATTGTCTCTAAAATTGAGTTGTAAATCATAATTAGTATCACTGTTTTGTGTTTTGCAATCTTTTTTTGAGTATCTTCTCAGATCTTTCTACCAGGAAAAACAGCAATTAACTGATAATCTTCTGCAATAAATCTGAATAGTTTAGAACAGATAATTTCATCTCTTTGTATATCAATTATCAGGTGATCTACTGGATAAATTGGCTTGCCATCAAATAGAGCATTTTTTTTGTCTTCATTGCTGAAATAAGCTCCTACATCAGGATGAGAATGATAGATTGCCTTGACTGGATTGACTGAAGC
Source organism: Microcoleus sp. PH2017_09_SFU_O_A (assembly GCF_020738625.1). NCBI lineage: Bacteria > Bacillati > Cyanobacteriota > Cyanophyceae > Oscillatoriales > Microcoleaceae > Microcoleus > Microcoleus sp. PH2017_09_SFU_O_A. Next base: position 25,651 of record NZ_JAEQCF010000002.1, on the reverse strand, counting down.
AATATTTCTGCTTAAGAACAAGGAATCTTCTGATGAAAAAACAAACCCTTCTCTTGCGCTCCTGGGATAAGTTACTGGATCTGATTGATGTAATTGATTTTGAATGTTTTTGCAAGATCTGATGCCCTTTTCAAGAATTAACCCACAGCATTCATCTGGATAACTTTGGCGGGCAAAATAGTAAACTTTTTCAAGCAGCTCCTCAGAAATATTTTTTTCTATTTCTGAACGTAGAGATTGACCTTGTATGTAGATAGCCTTCATTTTATTTCTTGATAATTTGATTGGTTGTTCGTAGCAATACTTTAGAATTAGCAGGGATATCTTCGGTGATGACAATATAAGGAGAAATTTTTACGTCGTCACCAATTGTCACCGCACCAAAAATCCTGACACATCCACCTACTTCCACACGATTTCCTAACGTTGGATGCCTTTTACTATATTGATTTCCAGAAATCCCTCTTGCACCTAAAATTACGCCTTGAAGAATGTAACAGTCATCACCAATTTCACAAGTTTCACCAATCACAGTACCATAGCCGTGATCTATAATACATCTACGACCAATTGTGGCTGCTGGATGAATTTCAACTCCACTTTTAGCTTTGGCTTGCTCGGATATCCTTCGCGCAACGATTTTTAGATGGGTTATCTCATTTCCATTACTGTGACAACTATAATATAAGGCATTGGCTACTCGATAATACATGAGAGCTTGAAAAGAGAGATAACTCTCAAAAATATACTCAGGCGATTTTTTCGCCGCTGGATCTTTATTAGAAAAGCAGATCAAGTCATCGTAAATTCGATCGTTTACTTGATCAATAATCTCCCGAGTTTTAAGTTCGCTGATAGAGCTTTCTGATAAATGGGATTGCAAGAGACCCTCGATTACTTGACTGATTTGACGATCGAGACGACTAAAAGTGAGCAACATACAGTGAACCTCACAAGAAGAGTAATCAGAGCTACTGAATTCCAGAGACTTGCAGGCTAAAGATTCCCATGAGCATCAGGAATTGGGGAGCCAAAGGCTTCACATTGCAAGCCGCCTGAGACGATCGCGACAGCATTGGCTATTAGTCCAGACTCTAGGGTGCGATCGACCACGATCGCGAGTCTCTTTGGATTTTCTGGAGCAGGCGGTTCCAGTAGGGTATTGGGATCTAGAATGACCTGTTCTTCGGGTAGGCGATCGCGAACAGCCCAATAGCCTACATCTGAAGCGGCAGCACTTGTCAGAGCTTCAAGTTTCATAGTAATCTTAGAGGGAAAGTTTATTTCAGAAGAGTTCTGCCGAGGCAGGACTCTTTTCGTTTGTTATTTACACTTTACTACTCGCGCCTGCTCTTGTCAACATATTTTGCAAATATTTTTTGCGTTTTACGACAATCACGACTATCTTTAATATAATTTAGCAGTCGATCGCTCTTGCAGAAGCCTTCCAAAACGTTCCCTGGAATGACCAAATCTTGGCGTAAAGCCACTCTGGAGGGCTGCTGAGCCATTACTCTTGTGTTGCTCCGCACCCTTTTATAGATAGGACTTACACATAAACTCTATCTGTAGAGTATGCACTGCGTACTCTACAGATAGTGTAAAAGACTCTTTTCGTAAGTCCCGATCGAGTGGGTAGACCTAATAGGTTAGGTTTCCCGCACCTCTGGGACAAAGGAAAAGTCTTATGTGTCAATCAGTCTGGCAAGGAAGACTATCGTTTCACGATTTCCGGTTTTTGCAAAATGAGTATGTTTAATTATCTTAGGTACGGCATCCACTCATGACGATCCAGCGTATGTCTGTTAGGATTGGGGCAGATGGCAAATGAATTTGTCTTATCAAGATCGTCAAAACTTACAGTTGTGATGCTCAAAGGCTAGCTATATGGTGTAAACTTTTGTGGGCTTAGCATACAGCTAGCTGCAACGACCTCAAGCTTGCCAGCCGAGCTTGACCTCTGAAATGCAAGCAGGGCAACTAGCACCTCGCAGCAAGTCAGCTTTATTGCGAGTCTATTGGTTTCAAAAAAAAAGGAGAGTAAATAATCTCAATGGCACGCCCAAAACGCACTCGTTCTGAAGATACCGGGTCTCAGTCAAAATTTGTTCAGGTTGTGGAAGGCTATCTTGCCAAAGCAAACTGGACAAAGCAGCAATTCATGGCTGAAATCCAGGTTGGGGAAGCTCAGTTCTATCGGTGGGCAAGGGGCGAAAACGTTCCGTCAAAAGCAATTGTTAATCGTATTGCAGTATTTTTAGGTCGTCGCTTAGATGAAGTCTATCAGAATCTTCCTCATAATCCCTTTCCAGTTTCTGATACGATTGATGGCTTGTTGAATGAACTGCTTGAAGCGGCAGGGTACAGCGCCAGTATTCGGGGAAAGGTAGTTGATTCTAGCTGGCAAGAAATAGCTCATAATCGCTCATGGAAACTTGGGTATACTCTTGTTTATCCAAATTGGGCAGAGCCTCCGGAAAGGTATGGAGAAAAGCCTATTGGTATTGCCATTGACTGCGCTGAAAGAGTAGGTGATTTGCTTGGGATAGACACAGAATGGCAATACTTAACTTGGCAAGAAATGCCTCTTGCAATTGCTGAACGTAAAGTTCATGGAATTGCCCCTTTCATGCTGGCTGCACCAGGCAGATTTTTTGATTACCGCTTATCTGATCCGTGGTATTCAGGGGGAAAACTTAAACTGACCGCAGTTACTCTACCAATAGAAATTGATGCAGACTTTCTAGAAGATTTACCACATAAACGTGTTCGGTTGGTTTACATAGAAAATGAGATCGGAGATTGGGTAGTCAGTATGCTCGGTAATTATTACGAGCGAGAGGCATTTGCAGACAAAGCAAAAGCTTTTAGTTATATGAAAGCCTTTGAGTCCAAGGAAAGTGATGTGATTCCTATTCTATGCTCTGACCACGTTCTTTGTAAAAGTGTAGCTGATGAGAATAACTGGCAAGTTCTCAATATAAGATGTGTGAAGGATTTGGAATTGTATCCAGCATTTGCTTTTCACCCAAATGAAGAACAATTAACCGCCTCTGTTAATGCTGTTTTGAAGTTGGTCAATCAAGTTTCATAAATCATCAGTGCAAGGAGCTAGTCAAATTGTGAAAATTTCATTTAGTCTGTTAGCAGAACAAATAATTAATGACGAAGAACGAATTCTCAAAGAATTGGCGGTGGAAAAATCTCTGTGTGATATTACAAGTAATATTGAGGGCTTAAAGCAATTTGCTGAAGCTTTTCACTTTATCCGCTATGACTTCTGCCACCTCAACTTTATTGTGGGTGAGCGGTGCTGCACCAATGAATTTTTGTGGGAGGGAATAGCGAAAAATCTGTACGAAGAATTGGGCGGAAAAAGTGGGCAGAGCCACAACCAGTTGTACCGAGATTTTTTAGCTTCCGTTGGCGCTCGGGAAGAAGATTCTCTAAAGGAACCTGCATTTGCCTCCCTGTTTAATCGGGCGCTGCAAACCTACTGTCGGCAAGCGCCCCTTGCAGAAGCCCTGTTTACTATCGCAATCTATGAAGCTTTTGACATCCCCGACTACCAACTACTACTACGGGTTGTGAAACAAGCAGATGTCTCACAGCAAGGGCTACGTTTCTTTCAGCTTCATGCTGTCGCCAACCACTTTGAAATGTTTGAAGATGTTGTAGCTTGGCTTAGAAAACAAGAAGGCGGAGAAAGTGCCTTCAATCGGGCAAAAGAATTTGTTTTTCAGACACAAACTGAAATGTGGCGTGGATTAATAGCGCACTTACAAGACAAAACAACAGATTGCTGTATTTAAAAATTTTGATTCCTTTGGAGGAACACAATGGGCATTAAAACTTTTAGAAAGAGATGGTTTACGATCGCCATTTCACTAGCAATAGTCTTCTTGGTCAGCTTGGCTTCATGCACAAAAAATTCTGCACAACAAACCAGTCCAAATACCACCAGCACGTCAACCTTGGGGCAAATCGCAGCCAGTAGCAAAATCAAAGTCGCCTATCTCGTCTTTCCGCCAACCATCACCAAAAACCAAACCACTGGAGAATTGGGCGGGCATTTAGTAGATACAATCAAAGAAATTGCGCGGCTCAACAACTGGACTCCCGAATTCATCGAAACCGATTGGTCAGGCTTTGCTACCGGGCTGGACTCCCGTCGGTTTGATGTTTCGATCGTCCCCACCTTCGTCACCGTCCCCAGAGCCTTATCCGTCTACTTCACCAATCCCCTCTTCTACGCAGGCAACAGCGCCATCACTAAAGCCGACGAAACCCGCTTCACAACCCTGGAAAGCATCGACCAACCCGGAGTCACCGTTGCTGTCACCCAAGGCGAAGCTGGCGACGAATATGCCAAAGCCAACTTCAAGAAAGCCAAAATCACCCGCTTCTCTGGTGGCGACCAATCCCTTGCCTTCCAAGCTGTTGTGGCAGGTCGCGCCAATATTGCCCTCGGTGATGCCTATGTTACCTCCCAGTTTGCCAAAGCCAACCCCCAAGTCAAAGACCTTTTTGCCAAAGCCCCCTATAACCTCACTCCTGTCTCCTGGGCAGTGCGTAAGGGCGACACCGAAATGTTGAACTTCCTCAACAGCAGCCTAGAATCTTTAGATTACCAAGGTCGCCTGCGGGAGTGGGAACAAAAAGCAGGTGCAAACTGGTTGCACATCAAGAAAGTTTGGGAATTTACCAAGTCGTAATTCATCAATGAACTGGAACTTTTCCATCATCTGGAATAACCTGTTACCCTTGTGCTTTGCCTTACTAACCACGATCGGGATTAGTCTTGGTAGTATTGCTCTTGGAACGATCGTCGGCGTGTTAGTCGGGGTGCTTTCCCTCACATCCTCCCGACTCATTTCTGGGTTCGCCAAATTCTTCATCGAACTTTTCCTCGCACTCCCCGCCTTAGTCCTACTCGTTTGGCTTTACTACAGTCTGCCTCTACTCATCCCCGGCTTTATCCTGGACGGGCAAAGCTGTGCCGTGTTGGGGCTAGGTTTGAGCCTCGCTGCCTTTGTTGCAGATATCATCCGGGGTGGGATTAACTCCATCCCCCCTGGAGAAATCGAGGTTGCCTACTGCACGGGTATGACTCGCTTAGAAACGATTCGCTACATCCTGATTCCTCAAGTTTTTCGCAAATCCTGGCTGCCCCTCATGGGACAGTACATCACCACCTACAAATTCTCTACCCTGGCATCAGTAATTGCTGTGCCAGAAATCCTTCATACAGCCAATTCAATCATTGCTCAAACCTACCGCCCGATCGAAATTTATTCAACAGTTGCCGCGATGTTCATTGCTACCGTTGTTCCTCTCAACCTCTTACTAAGACGGGTACAGCAAGTCAAAGAACTGGGTGGCACGGAGACAATATAAGCTCTCAATCCTACAATGCAAAGTTCATTCCTAAGCATCGAAAATCTGGGCAAACGGTTTAATAATGCCAATATTCTAGAGAATGTCAGCTTCTCGCTAGAAAAAGGTGAGAGTATGCTGATTCAAGGCAAAAGTGGCTGCGGGAAAACTACCCTGTTGCGCTGCATTGCGTTGCTAGAATCGATCGATCGAGGTCAAATTATCTTCAATGAAAGAGTCGTTTCCCAAGCAGGTCATCTCGATCGTGTGAACAGTCGGCTAGAAATTGGCATGGTTTTTCAACAACTATACCTCTGGTCGCACATGACTGTTCTGGAAAACGTAGCACTACCCCTTTGGTTGCGTAACGGTAAACGTAAAAAGCTAGCAGATGAAGCTGCCAAGCATCAGTTAGCTCAGCTTGGGATTGAAGATAAAGCGAATGAGTACCCCAATCAACTATCAGGAGGACAACGGCAACGGGCAGCATTTGCCCGTGCGCTGGTACACTCTCCTCAACTCCTGCTACTCGATGAAATTACAGCAAATTTAGATCCTGAAACAGCTTATAAAGTTGTAGGCATTGTTGAAAAAATTATTGAAGCAGGTACATCTGTCATTTGGGTGACGCATTCCGAGCTACCTTCTGCGATCTGGTCTTATGTTCTGCGTTTTGGCGATCGCATCTGGATCAAAGAGAAATATAATTAGGGATTAGTTGGAGAAAGCGAATTGAGTCAAAGCATAATGACAGAAATTTTTGAGATGGAGGCAGAAATTAAAGACTACATTATTCAAGCATCTTTGAACTCGGAAAATATTTGAGTGTCGCTATTTCGGACTCTCAACTTGAAGACTGCATAACCCACTCCAGCAATTCGATCTCCTGGCAGTTCTCCCTGTGTGAGTTGTTCGATAACGGGTTGAATATCATTGCGAATGCTGCGGTATTTTTTTGAAAGAGTGCGTAAATTGCGGTTGAAGGTTCGCGAAACTATAACTTGAATTAACGGCAAGTCAGTCATTCTCAATTCCTTCCCACATTTGAGCAACCGAAATGGTTTGCCCACTCATGGCTTCGTGCCAAGCTTGCCGAAAATCTTGTAGAAGCGCTGCTTTAGATTGACCCTCTCCGTCAATTTCTGAGGGTTCTGGAATACTAAAAGAATTAGCAGTCGGCATCTCTTGGATTTCTGCTGAGAAAACCTCTGGCAGATTATTTTGCGAAATGATTATCCCCTGACGTTGCTTTTGGCTGAGAAACTCTATAAAACTCGCAACTAATGCCAGATTTTCTGGAGAGAGTCGATCGAGCCATCGATCGATTTGATGTCGAAGTGCTGCTACATTCATAATGTCATCAAACCTGTTGATTTTACCTTAATTTTAACGTAAACCCGCCCCGCCTTGAATATCGCTCTTCCCTCTCTCTGCCTCTGACGCGGATGCGGTTCAAAACTCTTCTCCTCCCTTCTATGGCACAATCATAAATAAGATCAAACCTTCAAGCCACCATGACCGGAAACCTACCACCCCAATACGACCCCAAAGCCACCGAAACCAAATGGCAAAAATACTGGGAAGACAACCAAACCTTCAAAGCTGACCCAGAAGGCGGCGGCGAACCCTACTGCGTCGTCATTCCGCCGCCCAACGTGACCGGCAGCCTCCACATGGGACACGCCTTTGAAGAAACCCTAATTGATGTCCTCGTCCGCTATCACCGCATGACTGGACGCAATACCCTGTGGTTGCCGGGAACGGATCATGCTAGTATCGCAGTTCAAACTATTCTCGAAAAACAACTCAAAGCACAAGGCAAAACTCGCCACGATTTAGGTCGAGAAAAATTCCTAGAACGGGCTTGGGAATGGAAAGCTGAGTCTGGCAATACTATTACTAATCAATTACGCAGTTTGGGCGTGTCTGTCGATTGGTCGCGGGAACGCTTTACGATGGATGAAGGCTTATCCGCTGCGGTTTTAGAAGCTTTTGTCCGCCTCTACGATGAGGGGCTGATTTATCGCGGCAATTACTTGGTGAATTGGTGTCCGGCGAGTCAGTCTGCTGTGTCTGATTTGGAGGTTGACCAGCAGGAAGTTGAGGGGCATTTGTGGCACTTCCGCTATCCTTTGACGGATGGTTCGGGTTATTTGGAGGTGGCGACGACTCGGCCGGAGACGATGTTGGGCGATACTGGCGTTGCTGTGAATCCTGAGGACGATCGCTATAAGCATCTTATCGGTAAAACTGTCACTTTGCCTATTATCAATCGCGAAATTCCAATTTTTGCCGATGAATTAGTTGACGCGACTTTCGGAACCGGTTGCGTGAAAGTGACTCCCGCCCACGATCCGAATGACTTTGAGATGGGTAAGCGCCACAATTTGCCGTTTATCAACATCATGAATAAAGACGGCACTTTAAATGAAAATGCCGGAGAGTTCCAGGGACAAGACCGATTTGTTGCCCGCAAGAATGTGATAAAGCGGTTAGAAACAGACGGAGTTTTGGTAAAAATTGAAGATTACAAACATACAGTTCCCTACAGCGAACGCGGCAAAGTTCCTGTCGAACCGTTGCTATCTACTCAATGGTTTGTGAAAATAGATCCTCTGTCTGGGCGTGCTTTGGAAGCCTTAGATCAAAACAATTCACCTGTCTTTGTTCCTGAGAGATGGACAAAAGTTTATCGCGATTGGTTGGTGAAGCTGAAAGATTGGTGTATCTCCCGACAATTGTGGTGGGGACACCAAATTCCGGCTTGGTATGCTATTAGCGAAACTCACGGCGAGATTACTGATACAACGCCGTTTGTGGTGGCGAAAACTGAAGCTGAGGCTAGGGAAAAAGCTACGGCTAAGTTTGGTCAGGATGTCCAGCTAGCAAGAGATCCTGATGTATTGGATACTTGGTTTTCGTCGGGATTGTGGCCTTTCTCAACTTTGGGATGGCCGGACGAAACTAAGGATTTGGATTTTTACTATCCGACAACTACTTTGGTTACGGGTTTTGATATCATCTTTTTCTGGGTTGCTAGAATGACGATGATGGCAGGACATTTTACGGGAAAGATGCCTTTTGAGACTGTTTACATTCACGGTTTGGTGTTGGATGAAAACGGCCACAAAATGTCTAAGAGTAAAAACAACGGTATTGACCCGCTGCTGTTGATTGCGAAGTACGGGACTGATGCTTTGCGCTACACTTTGGTTAAGGAAGTGATTGGGGCTGGGCAGAATATTCGCATGGAGTACGATCGCAAAACTGATGAATCTAAATCAGTCGAGACTTCCCGGAATTTCACGAATAAGTTGTGGAATGCCGCCCGGTTTGTGATGATGAATCTGGAAGGACAAACTCCACAGCAGTTGGGAAGTCCTTACCCCCCCCAGCCCCCCCTTGCTAAGGGGGGGAGTGAAGAAGGGTTGGAATTGTGCGATCGCTGGATTCTTTCTCGCTATTATCAAGTTGTACAACAAAGTCGCACTTGTTTAGAAAATTACGGTTTGGGAGAAGCAGCGAAGGGGCTTTACGAATTTATTTGGGGCGATTTTTGCGACTGGTATATTGAGTTAGTCAAGTCTCGCTTGCAGCAGGATGCTGAACCAAATTCTAAGAAAGTTGCACAGCAAACTTTTGCTTTTGTTTTGGAAGGCATTCTGAAATTGCTGCATCCTTTTATGCCGCACATTACTGAGGAAATTTGGCACACTCTGACTCAAACGGGTGATGGTGATTGTTTGGCTTTGCAAGCTTATCCTGAACCTGACACATCGCTAATCGATCCAGAATTAGAACACCAGTTTGATTTGTTGTTTGGGACAATTCGCACTATTCGCAATTTGCGGGCAGATTCTGATATCAAACCGAGTGTGAAGGTGACGGCGATTTTGCAAAGCGAAAATGAAAAGGAACGCCAAATTCTCTTGGATGGAGGCGTTTACATTCAGGATTTGGCGAAAGTCGAAAATCTGACGGTGACAGCTAATTTAGACGCAGATTTGGGACAGACAATTGCTGGGGTTGTTGGTACTGTCCAAGTCTTGATTCCTCTGGCTGGTGTGGTCGATTTAGCGGCTTTGCGTGGTAAGTTGGAGAAGAAGCTGGCCAAGGTGGAAGCTGAAATTAAGCATACGGCGGCGCGTTTGACTAATCAGAAGTTTGTGGATAAGGCTACTCCTGATGTGGTTCAGGGCGCGAGGGATGCTTTGGCGGAATCGGAAAAACAAGCTGAGATTTTGCGCGATCGGCTAAAGTTGTTTTAAGGAGTCATTAGTCAGTTGGCAGTTGGCAGTTGACAGTAGTGGCGGGTGGGGTGAGAAACCGGGTTTTTACCGAATCTCTGCATAACAACGAAGTATCTTCGTAAAAAACCCGGTTTCTGAGCTCCCATGGCATCGACTGGACATCATCTAATAACTGCTTTTAGTTACCGGGGGGTTGGTTGCGGTTGCGATCGTATATTTCATAGAGTCGCTGAGTTATTGCGATCGGAATTCCCAAGGCAGGGGCCGCGATTTTGATGCCTTCTACTTTCTTTAAGCAACTTGGTATTGGGCAACGTTACCCAAGGCATCTACGGCGCTTTCCCTGACGTGGGCGTTGGAGTCTTCTAGCAAGCGGATTAAGACTGGAATCAAGGCTTCGTTACCGAGTTTTCCAAGGGCGATCGCACTTGCTTGACGAATTTCGGCATTAGGATTTTCAACTAATTTGAGTAAGGCAGGAATTGCTGTATCGGAACCAATTTTTCCTAACGCATCTGCCGCACTTTTACGCACATCGTAGTTGGCATCTTCAACAAGTTTGAGTAAAGCCGGAATTGCCACCTCGGAACCGATTTCGCCTAATGCTTCAGCGACACTTTGACGCACAAAGTTATCTGAATCTTTGCCTGTTGCTAGCAGGTGAGGAATTGAGGCTTCATTTTTCAGTTGTCCGAGGGCTTGGATGGCGCTGTGGCGGACTTCTGGGGCGGTGTCTTTGAGGGCTTTTACTAATAGCGGTTCCATCGCCATATCTCCCATTTTTCCCAATGCTTCTGCTGCTTTTGCCCTGATAGCGGGGCTGGCATCCTGTAGCGCAGTGCAAAAGGTGTCTAATATCATCTGATAGTTTGCCGGATCTTGAATCATCCTGTTAGCCTTTGGTTGGGATAGCGCTTACTTTTCTATCAAATTTTCGTCACGACTTACGCACTCCGCCAAAGAAACCGGGTTTTTTACCGAATCTTCGAGTACGAACGAAGTATCTTCGCAAAAACCCGGTTTCTAACCTCCCGTGCGTAATTCCTATGGCTAATTCACGTCTTCGGATATGCCTTCGATAAAGGCAACAAGTCCTTTGCCCCAGGGGTTTGATTCGGTGAAGTGTTCGCCAACTTTTACTGCTGCTTTTTTGCCACCGTTGTAAAGCCGTTTGAGGCTGATTAGGTTTTGCCACTCGATCGGTTTTTGCTCTTTGATTTCCTTAAATTCTGCATCAATAATATTGAGTGCTTGTTGTTCGTCTTGCACGTAGGTATACTTTTTTTCTAATGCCTGAATGATTTGCACTACTGCATTTAGTGCGGCTTCAGGGGAGGATTGTTGGGCGGCGATGGTGATATTTTGGGCTTGATTGCCGTGGTTATCTCTGAAGTTCAAAGGGGCGTAGAAGGTTGAATTGGAGAAGTCCTGGGTGGGTTTATCAGACATTTCTTTTGTTGTTTTGTGGATTAGCTGGGTGGTTTCGTCAATTTTAGCAAGGATCTCGTTTGGCTGCGGTGGTTTGGCTGGCTGCGGTGTTAGGGACAACTGACGAATCGGGTAGTTGTAGTATTTGCAGGCGGCTTGGATGGCGAGGATGAGGTGGTGAACTTCTTTGCCTGATTTGGAGGGAATTAAGGTGAGGAGGTGGGGGAGATAAGTGGCAATTTTCTCTGTGTGCTGCTTAGCGATTTTGCCTAAGGCATCTGCCGCGCTCCAACGATAAAAGTCTGAATCTTCAACGAGTTTAAGTAATCCCTCAATTGCTGCCTTGTTACCAATTTTTCCTAAGGCTTTTGCCACACTAAAACGCACAGCAGATTTTGAATCTTTAACGAGCTTAAGCAATCCTTCAATTCCTGCCTTGTCACCGATTTTTCCTAAGGCATTGGCTGCTTTCTCACGCACAGCATAGTTTGAGTCTTCAAGGAGTTTAAGCAATCCCTCAATTGCTGCCTTGTCACCGATTTTTCCTAAGGCACTGGCTGCCATCAATCGCACATATGGGTCTGAATCTTTAAGGAGTTTAAGCAATCCCTCAATTGCTGCCTTGTCACCGATTTTTTCTAAGGCATCTGCTACGCTCGATCGCACATCAGAGTCTGAATCTTCAACGAGTTTAAGCAATCCCTCAATTGCTGCCTTGTCACCAATTTTTCCTAAGGCATCTGCCACACTCCAACGCACATCAGAGTCTGAATCTTCAAGGAGTTTAAGCAATCCCTCAATTGCTGCCTTGTCACCGATGTTACCTAAGGCATCTGCCGCACTCGATCGCACATCAGATTCTGAATGTTCAAGGAGTTTAAGCAATCCCTCAATTGCTGCCTTGTTATTGATGTTGCCTAAGGCATTTGTCGCTATCCTACGCATAGAATACTCTGAATGTTGAACGAGTTTAAGCAATCCTTCGATTGCTGCCTTGTTACCGATTTTTCCTAAGGGTTCTGCCACACTACAACGCACATCAGAGTCTGAATGTTTAAGGAGTTTAAGCAATCCCTCAATTGCTGCCTTGTCACCGATTTTGCCTAAGGCATCTGCCGCCATCCTACGCATAGCATAGTTTGATTGTTCAACGAGTTTAAGCAATCCTGGAATAGCTGCCTTGTCACCGATTTTGCATAAAGCTTCGGCCCCACTCCAACGCACATCCGAGTCTGAATCTTCAATGAGTTTAAGCAATCCCTCAATTCCTGCCTTGTCACCGATTTTGCCTAAGGCATCTGCCACACTCCAACGCACATCAGAGTCTGAATCTTCAACGAGTTTAAACAATTCAGAAATCGCTGCCTCGGAACCTATTTCGCCAAAGGCATATGCTACGCTACTACGCACCTCAGAGTCTGAATCTTGAACGAGTTTAAACAATTCAGAAATCGCCACCTCGGAACCGATCGCACCTAACGCATCTACCGCCCTCCTACGCACATCCGAGTCTGAATCTTCAACAAATTTAAGCAATCCCGGAATCGCCGCATCCGATCGCACTTCCCCCAAAAGCTCAACCTTCAACCACCCCGGCACATCCAAGCCATCCACCAACCCAACCGTGCGCTTCTGAAACTGCCGCTGCACCTCCCCCGCCAGCCGCGCCCCCAACATCAAATCCACATCCAAAGCCAGCCGCACCACCCGCACCGCCTGCACCGCGTGCACCTCATCCTCCAACAGCGACAGCATGAACGCCAGAGGCTCCGTCCATTTAAAATAATTCAAATAGAAATGCTGTAACCTTTGATCATCCGTCACATCAGAATGCTTATCATCAAAAAGTTTCTGCAACGCCAGCCCCGCATAATACTCCTGAAATAATTGGTGATGAAACTCAATTTCCTCCGGCTTTGCCGCCACCTGCAACAGATGATGTTTTAGCAGATCTTTTAGCCATTTTCTTGCCTTTATTGGCGCATCCATTACCCCCCGATCGCGCAACCAGCGCTCCAAAATTCCCTCAGCCCGATCGCGCGAAATCGCCACCAAACCCTCCGTAGGCTGCTGCAAATCCCCCTGCAACATCACAAAAGCTAACTGCTGCAAAAGCTCCGACTTGAACCGCCGAAAATCATCCGAAACCGACGCACCGCCCTTAAATTCGTCATACTGGCGATCGAACTTCTGAAACAACTCGCCCTTACTTTGGGGAATTTCCCCGGTTTTTTCAAATACCTCGCACATCATCTTCAACAGTAACGGCGTTTCTGCAATTTCTCGCAGCCGATCGCGCAATTGTCGCAGCAGCGAATCCCCATGTTGTGGCAAATGTTTGTGCACAAACTCCTCCATCTGCGGTTTCGTCAGCGCACACATCTCCAGTTGTTTCTCAATTCCGAAAGATCCGCCCAGCGCCAAATCCCGCGTCGTGAAAATCATCGGCGTATCGGAATTTTCGTCGCGAAATAGCTGGAATTCCTGTCGCCGTTGTGGCGATGGCATCTCATTCACGCCATCCAGCAACAGCAGCAACTTGCCATCCAGCAGCAAATCATCCACGTCTTCCGGGCTAACTCTGAGTTTTGCTTGGCGAAATTCGGCACGGATTGCGTCTTCGATCGAGCGATCGCTCCTCAACTGCACTAATATCGGAATCGGGCCACCATCCTTGAGTGCTTCCCGTGCCAATTCCCACCGAAAACGCTGCAATACCGTCGATTTTCCCGAACCGGGCTTCCCCACTAACAGCACATTTCCATCGCGCAGGTATTTGCGGATTCCTGAGAGCACTTCCAGGCGCTCTATTTTCGTTTCTGGTTTATTTTTTGGGGTTTGGGGCGATCGATCTTCCGGTGAAATTTCCACCCGCACCTCCACCTGTAAATCTGTCAGCGTGTAGAGATCCGGTTGGCTTTCATAGGACTTAATTAGGGATTGCAGATATTTAGGAAAATCAACTGGTGTTGCCATTTGATTGTAGATTTTAGAATATAGATTGATTATAGAATTTCCAGGTATGTAGTTGCGCTTCAGCGCTCTTTGCTTATATAAAGAAAGAGCGCTGAAGCGCAACTACGTACCTAATTCCTGTGCTCTTTCATATATAAAGAAATAAAGAGCGCCCAAGCGCAACTACGTACCTAACAACTACCAATTCCTAACCGTGCAATTCTCCATTAGGCATAATCGTGCCGCGGAATTGAGCGCCCGCTAAATTAGCCGTGCTCAAATCAGCCCTAATCAAACTTGTACGGTGCAAAATAGCATCCCGCACATCAGTTCGAGCTAGATAAGCATCAGTCAAATCAGCTTCACTCAAATTCGCTTGATTAAAATTAGCACGACTCAAATCAGCCCGTACCAAATTAGCACGACTCAAATCAGCCATCACCAAATTAGCATTACTCAACTTAGCATCAGGAAGAAACGCACCGCGCAAATTAGCACCAGCCAATTCAGCATCAATTAACACAGCTCTTTCCAACTTAGCATTTGTCATCACAGCCCAGGAAAAATTTGCTTCTACCAAAGTTGCTTCAGTTAAAAATGTGCCATCTAAAATAGCTTGGTTCAAATTTGCCTGAGTCAAATTTGCTTCCCGCAGAGATGCTTCAGTCAAATTCGCTTGACTGAGATTAGCTTTAGTCAAATCTGCACCCAGCAAATTGACACCCCGCAAATCTGCACCTTGCAAATTTGCACCCCGTAAATTTACACCCTCAAAAATCCGCTGTTCCTTCCGGAAATTCGCACCACGCAAGCAAGCACCGCGTAAATCTGCACCTTGCAAATTGACGCCTCGCATATCTGCATCAGTCAAATTTGCATCGATAAAAACTGCCAAAGAAATGTTGGCTTTGCGAAAATCTACACCTTGCAAACTAGCTCCGTGGAAGTCGGAATCAGACAAATTTGCTCCGCTTAAGTTTGCCTGATTTAAGTTAGCACCCGAAAACTTGGCATTAGTTAAATTTGCACGCTGAAGGTTAATTCTGTTCAGGTATGACATCGTTAAGTTGGCACCCCAGAGATCAGCACTGCTTAAATTGACGCCAATTAAATCTGCACCGCTCAGATGAACGCCTCTCAGATTCATACCTTGAAAATCAAGTTCTCCTGATGTATATCGCCTTAAAATTTCGCTAGCATTCATGTTGTTTTGTTGTTAATTATTGAGAAACTCTACTTGCTATTTAGAGATTGATGGTAGTTATAGTCTCTTAAAGAAGGACGAAAGTTTGTGCAACCCCAAATTTGTATCTGGGAATTTAATTAGTTTTATTCACAAATTCTTGAGTCCAATCGACTGTTTTGTTGCCTAACTGACGCCCGTGAATTTTTACATGAGTCAGAGATGGTGATTTTAAAGTACCCAGTTTTTTGTAAATGTATGTAGCTGTATCCTGTTGGCTTGGGACTTCGGCAGACTCCAGAATGACGTGGAGCCAACCCTCTTTAAATCCCGCTGTGGCAGTAATTCCCCTGGGTTGTAGCAATTGATTGATCAAAATGGCGATCGCCTTTGGTTTGCCTTGTTTTGCCATTTCCACAAGCTGATACTGATTTGGTTTGTGGCTAGAGTTTTGTGGCTCTGTTGCTGAACTATTTTCGGCAATATTCTCCTGGATTTCAGCAGGAGAACCCCCGCTTTCTTTTGACTCAACTTCGCTCAGCATTTCCATTAATTTGTCAGTAAATCCCTGAACTTTTGCTACATAATTTCTGAGATTTTTATATTTCCAATACAAACGCTCCTCGGCACTTTCTGTAGAAAATTTTCCGTTCATAGCAGCTTCTAAGTCGCTGAATATTTGTTCTATTTGCGCCGTTGTGAAGTTAGCACTTTGGCTGACTAAGCCTTTCATTTCCTCTTCCAATCCCAACTTGCGTTTGATGGAATCGGTAATATTGATAGTAACAGGAGCGGCTGGTTCTACACTTTCGACAATGGTCGGCATTTCTGCAACTTCGTCTGTTTCTACCAATTCCTGTCTGACATCAGCAGTGGCATTATTGCTGCTGGTTTTTGAGTCTTTAAACTGTATATTTTCTACCGGAGCAGGCACTAAGTAACTCTTCTGGGGGTCATAATGATAGTGAGCCGGAGCAGCTTGAATGATCTGAGTAATATCCCCAGGTTCAAAATATTCGTTGCGCCTGTCAACCGGGACAATATCTTCATAAAAACTGTTGTTTAAATGCGTCTGATCGTAGTCTTCGGTAGACGAATCTTCGCTAACCGAATCTTCGGCTATATCGCGTTCTTCCTGTTGCAATTTTGCGTAACAAGGATTCATTGCTTTGATGATTACGCTAGCTGCTTGGTCGCATTCGTCGGTGTTGTCGAGTTTGCCCGCAGTTCCGTACAAATTAGATTCGAGTTCTGCCAGGCTGCCACAGACATTAAATAGTTGTCGCAGCAGCTTGTCAAGTTCTTGGGTTTTAAGCAGCAGCCAATCGCGCTCGCTAAAAGTGAAGTCGTGATAAAGAGTAGAAAAAATGAGGATTTTTGCTCTCAGCGGATTGGTTTGCTGTACAATTTTTTGTCGGACATCAAACAAATTTCCGGCGTCTCTTTCTAGCGACTCTCCTGCGGGCAGTTGCGAATTGAAGTGGTCATCAAATGCAGGTGCTTCGTGACCACCAAAATTAGATATATTTGTTTCTAATTTGGTAAAATCTTGGTACTCGTAAAGCCTGCTCAGTTGGCAGACGATTTTATCTGCGACTAAGGCGTACTCGGTTTTTTTGTTAACCTTGGCAACGATATTGTTTAAAACTGTTTCAATATCTTCTAACCTGCTGTATTTAGCACAGATTTCTTCGATCAACTTTCCTACATCTGCGCTGGCGAGTTTTGCCGGATCGTTTTCCCAACTTTCTTTACAAGCAAAAAATATGATTTTTTTAATGCGCGAAAGATTGAGATCTTGTTCAAATTCGCGAACAACTTCATCTAAAATAGATAAAGATTGCATAGTTTTCCTCTCCCAAAAAATACCCTATTAGTCGATTTTAGATTTTAGATTTTAGATTTTAGATTTTAGATTTACTCTCACATTGAATCAAAGGAACCCGAACAGGAGTGTAAAATCTTAGTATCTCCACGACTTAAGTCGGGGACTTGTACCCGTTTTTGGGCGAGTCAAGAGTCAGCGATAAATAATAAAATCATACCACATTTGATAAATGCAAGACTTTGATGCGATCGTAATTGGCAGCGGTATTGGCGGCTTAGTGGCGGGTGCGATGCTGGCTCGCTACGGCAAAGGGGTACTCGTCTGCGAGAGCCACACCATAGCGGGGGGGGCTGCTCACAGCTTTTCGCGCCGGGGATTTCATTTTGATTCGGGGCCTTCTTTTTATTGCGGTTTGAGTGACCCCCAGTCGCTGAATCCTTTGCGGCAAGTCTTGAATATTTTGGAGGAATCGATCGCAGCTATTGCCTACGATCCCCTGGGGCATTACCATTTTCCTGAGGGAAGTTTGCCAGTTTATGCTGATGCGAGAAATTACTTAGATGCTGTAGCTAAATTCGCACCGCAAGGCGCTATAGAATTGCAGCAATTTCAACAAAATTTATTAGTTTTGTATGAAGGTTTGCGGGGAATTCCGGCTTTAGCACTGAGATCCGACTGGCAGTTGATACCCGTGTTGCTGTCTCGCTACTCGCCTGCTTTGCTGAAGCTTTTGCCGTCATTAGGTGCGATCGCCAGTTCGGCTGGTACATTAATGGATAGGGACGTGCAAGATCCTTGGGTGAGGCGTTTGATCGATTTGGAGTGCTTCTTGCTATCGGGCTTGAAAGCGCATGGAACCGTCGCGCCAGAGATCGCTTTTATGATTGGCGAACGATCGCGATCGGCGATCGAGTATCCTGTAGGTGGCAGCGGTGCGATCGTCGATGCTTTAGTTCGAGGCTTGCAGCGCTGGGGTGGAAAATTGCGATTGGGAACACCAGTCGAGCAAATATTAGTTGAATCTGGTAAAACTACGGGAGTTCGCTTGCAAAATGGCGAAATTATCCGCGCCCCAATTGTGATTTCAAATGCTACAGTTTGGGATACTTATACAAAATTACTGCGCCCTGAAGATTTGCCGGAAAGTTACCGAAAAACTGCCTTATCGATGCCCGCCGTAGACAGTTTCATGCACCTGCATTTAGGCATTAAAGCCGAAGGAATCGAAGGCTTGACCGGCCACCACGTCGTCGTTCATGACAGCAAGGTTGACATTACAGTACCCGGAAATACCTGCATGATTTCGATTCCGACTGTGTGGGATGCAACTCTTGCACCGCCGGGACATCACGCGATTCACGCCTATACATTGGAACCTTACGCAGGCTGGGAGTATGGCGGCGGTTATCAGGAAAGGAAACAAGAGCGATCGCAATCTCTGTTCAAAGCTTTAGAAAAAATTATACCGGATTTGCGATCGCGAATAGTCCTGGAGTCGATCGGCACACCGCTAACCCACGCCCGATTTTTGCACCGCTATCAAGGAACCTACGGGCCTGCAATCGCCGCTGGAAAAGGCACATTTCCGGGGCCGCAAACACCAGTCAAAGGCTTATATCGGGTGGGAGACAGCACCATGCCCGGAATCGGGGTTCCCGCCGTCGCAGCATCGGGTATTTTGTGCGCGAATACCCTAGTCAATTCCGACATCACAGCACAATTTTTGTAAACCCAGCCGCCACAGGTTCGTAGTAAGGACTTTAGTCCTCTTATAATTTTAAATAGGACTAAAGTTCTCACTACGAACACTTTATCCACCAGCGGCAAAAGCGCCCATAACTGCGATCGACAAAGCCAAACCGGGCAACAGCAGCATTCCTAACATCAAAGCATCATGTCCGCTCATAACTTTCTCCTGATACCGACGTTCGATAGCTTATCATACCCACCCAGATTTCGCCACCGCCTTAACAATTAAAACCGACAGATTGATTCAGGAGTCACCGGGCAAATCTTATTTACAATCGAATTTCCGCGCAAGTCAAGCGTCGTTAGCTTTTGCAAAGATTGCAGTGGACTGATATCGGAAATTTGATTGTTGTACAAGTCGAGTACAAACAAATTATTCAAAGCTTGCACCGCGCTGATATCAGCAATCGGATTATTGAACAAATAAAGTTGAGTCAAATTAGTTAATGATTTCAGCGGAGTAATGTCTGAAATTTGATTGTTGCCAAGGTTCAGCTCAACTAAATTAGTCAAACCTGCCAAAGGACTAACATCAGATATTTTATTTTCAAACAAAACCAGTTTATTTAATTTAGTCAAAGCTTTCAGCGGAGTTAAGTCCGATATTTGATTCTCGAATAGAAACAGCGTAGTGAGATTTTTCAAAGCAGCCAGCGGACTGATATCCGATATTTGATTTTTGTAAAGGTAGAGTGTCTGAAGTTCAGTTAAATTTGACAGAGGAGCGATATCTGATATTTGATTTCTGTACAGAATCAGCGCATTTAAGTTGGTTAAAGTTTTCACGGGACTGATGTCAGAAATTTTGTTATCAAACAAGACAAGTTCGACAAGATTAGTTAGACGCGCCAGGGGACTGATGTCTGATATTTGATTGGTATCGAGAACGAGTTTAGTCAGATTTGTTAGAGATAAAAGCGGACTGATGTCTGATATTTGATTGACATCTATTATCAGAGTTTTCAGGTTGGTTAAAGATTTCAGGGGAGCGAGGTCAGATATTTGATTGCTACTAAGATTTAGATTAGTAAGTTGAGTGAAAGATGACAGGGGACTGATATCGGTAAGTTGAGCAAGTTTAAGATTTATTTCTGTTGTATTAGCAAGCACTTCGTTAGCTCGATCGCACTCGGTAGTATCTGATATTTGCAACAGTATTTCTACGGTATGTTTCGCGCCGGGAGAGAGATTATCTTTGTGCTTACACCAATCGGGAAAGTTATTATAATTTGTTGTCATAGGTTTTACCTGTTAGTTCTTAAGGTACGTAGTTGCGCTTGAGCGCTCTTTCTTTATTATATGAAAGAGCGCTCAAGCGCAACTACATACCTGTACCTGCACGTGTAAATCTTACATTTCCCGTAAATCTAGCAATTATGTCTAATTTGTGAATCGGATTTTTGCGGATTTTGAGAAATGTTAGCAAAAATTGTGTAAAGTAATCTTAACATCGTTTATTGCATTCATTTACAGGAGCCAACAGCCGACTATGACGCCAGAACTAATTTTCGATGTAGGTAATGTCTTCGTTTTGCCTTTCTGGGCAATTATGATTTTATTGCCCAACTGGGGAATCACCCGCAAAGTGATGAATTCCTTTATTCCGTTTGCCGTGCTCGCCGTCTTGTACATATATTTGTTTGGTAGCAGTCTGACTCCAGAAAATGCGGCTGCTTTGTCCAATCCTAAGTTAGCAGATATTGCTAAGTTTCTGGGGGAGGAAACGGCTGCTGCTACGGGATGGATTCATTTTTTAGTGATGGATTTGTTTGTGGGACGCTGGATTTATTTGGAAGGACAACGGACGGGTGTTTGGACTGTTCATTCTTTGGCTTTGTGTTTGTTTGCTGGGCCGATGGGATTGCTTTCTCATATTTTAACTGCTTGGATTACTGACAAGTTTTTCCCGAGTTCTGATGTGGTGGAAACTGCTAGTCCTTCGGTTTAAGCAGAGGGTTTTCAATAGTTTGGATGTTAATCATCCATTTCTTGATGCAGGTTTTAGTGGTGAGGATTTAAGTTGAGATTTATGGATGCGGACTGAAGTCCTCACTACGAACCTGGAAGAAGGACTGAAGTCCTGACTACGAACCTGCTAGAGGTAGGACTAAGCGGGCGACAATTAAGTTATTTTCTAAGATTTCTAAGGAAAAGTCTCCCCCCATTAAACGTACCGCTCGCTGACAAATTAAGAGATTTTGCCCGATCAACCTATTTGACGTAACGGCCAATATATCGCCGTGAAAACCGCCGTTGAAGCCGGCAAGTAACTGTCGATCGCACTCGCCACTATCAATCACAGATAATTCTAGCCATTCTTCCCCCAAAAGTTGAGAGCGAATCTCAATCTTATCGCCAGCTCCAGAACGCCTGCAAGCCATCGCCAGCAACTCGCACAGGATCAAATCCAGCTTGATGCTATCTCCGCGAACTCCCAAAGTCTTACCCGCAGGCAGCGACACAGCGGTCTCTCTGTTCACTTCCAGCAAGATTCCCGACTGTTTGACCAGGGGGGCCGTGCGATCGAGCGATCGCCTCAGCCAAGCGCTCACAGGAACCGCATCTTGTCCGAATTGCGGCCGCCACTGTTCCTGTTTCAGCACCAAATGAATTGACCCCAAAGCATTGCCAATTTGCCGCAAAACCTGTTGGTAGCGCAAGGTTTTCAGAGCATCTTTTTGTTCCTTCGCCGACTGCAAAATCGACTGGCTCAACTCTCCCAACTCCTTGAGGCCCGCTGCCACAGTCCGGTAAAAATCCTCGAAACGGCGCTGCTTGTACCAGTTGAGCATCTCCAGATCCAATCGCTGCGACTCCTGCGCCGATTGCACTGCCACATACCTGCGCCGCCAAGCCAACTGAGATGCCATCGAACTCAGCAAATTCACCGACAACTCCGACCACTGGCGGCCCGGAGCGTCCGCCACCACCACAATGCCCAAGGGAGCGTGTTCTGGGGCACTCCGCAGCGCCACTGTCATAATTTCGCCAATTCCTGGACTCCGCAGCCACCGCTTTGTCGCCAGCAGCACTTGGCTCATACTCTGTTGCAGCACGCCTCCTGCCGCCAGGGTTTGTTGGATCAAAGCGTCTGTTTGGACAGGAATCAGCGCCTCGGGATTCAGGGCAAATACGGGATTGGCAGCTACTGCGGCGGAGATTGAAGCTGCCTCGTGGCCGGGATTCCAAGTAATTACTGCCACTAAAGGACAGGCAATTGTCTGGGAAACGTGTTCGGCAAAATGACGATCGAGCTTTTGCAGCGGCAACTCTGGGAACATATTCGGCGAAGCAACAGATTTCTGTTGTGGAGATTGCGGCTCGCCCGAATGCTGCAACAGCGCTAAACCCGATTTGATCGATCGCTCAAATTCCTGATATTTGTCAATTTCCGAACTCTGCTGCCAGGAGTGCAGAATCAATCCTAACTGTTGGCTGACTACTCGAACTAATTCTCGCTCCGATCGCCTCCAAGTGCGAGTTGCGCTGTGCCCGACAACCAGCAAACCCTCGATCGATTTTCGATTTTCGATTTTCGATTTTCGACTGGGGTTTTCTCCCTCGGACTGTTTTGTGCGAGTGCTCGATGCCAAAAGCGATCGCACCCCCGCTTCCGCCAGCACTTCCCGCCAAGCGCCCAACCGCCCGTCTTCCTCCCAATTTTCGATCGCCAGAGGTTCCGCGCTTTCTTGCAGCAGCCCCACATCAGCCACATCAAGGGCGTTGAGTGGCGACGGTACTTGTCTGCGGTTGCGGGGCAGATTTTGGGAGACAATTTCAAAGCGATTTTGTTCTTCCCTGTACAACAACAGCAAAAAGTATTCGCACTTGAGCCGAGAGCACAACTGCTCCGCCGTATTTTTCAAAGTCGCCTCCCAGTCAGCATCGCTGTAGATGGCGCGAGCTATTCCGGCAGTTAAATCTCGATCGAGCTGTGTTTGCTCAATCCTCTCCTCCATTTCCGACAGAGGAGCCGTCAGAGCCACTAATTGCGCCGCTCCCCGCAGGTACTGTTTTTCATTGTCTTGCCAAATCCGCGGCTCGCCAGCTTCCACTGCCAAAAATCCCAACAATTCCCCTTCCAAAACAATCGGCGCCGCCAACAGAGAGCGAGCGCGAATTTGCTGCATCAACCGCCCCGTCAGCTCAGTTTTCAGAGAACTGTGAGATTCACCGATCCAAACTATTTGTTGGGCCGCTAAAGCCTGATAAAATTCGCCCAAGTCTTGCACAGTAATGCCCGAAGCCGGTCGGATCTGGCCCAAACCAGGAGCAATTTGGCGGTTGCTAACTCGGCGCCAAAAATAGCGCCGCTCTCGCTCGAACCAATAAACATTAGTGCGCGTCGGCTCAATAAATTCATGGGCTTGTTCGACTACCGCTTGCAAATATTGGTCGAGCGATCGCAATTCCCGCAACTGCGAAATCAGTGCTAACAGAGACTCATCCGGGCGTTTGACCTGTTGTCGCTGCCAATCTTTTTCTATTTGATAAAGAGCAGTTGCCAGTGATCCAAATACGATCGCCAACTGCGTTTTTTCTGCCGAATTTGGCGCAGAACCCCACACGTCTGTCCCCAGCAGAATCACACCGTAGCAGCGGTCTTTGTAGCGCAACGGAAACAGAGTCGTGCCTTGAATATTGTAAGTTTGAGCCGCTTTGCGCCATTCTCCGGCCCTGTTTTCCGATCGCAAATCCGGGACTCCCACGGGCCGGAGCTGAATCACCACTTGTTCCAGCAAATCCCCCGGAGTCAGGGAAAACCGCTGTTTGAGAAAAGACAAGTCACCGTTAGGAGTCATGCCGCCTTTCCCTAACAATCGGTGCGCCTGTCGATCGTACAACCCGATCCAAATCAACCGCCAGTCAAATTCCGCTTGCAAGTAACCGAGTGCCGTCTCCAGCAGCACTTCCACATTCTCCTCTTCTCGGAGAGTTTGGAGCACGCGCTCCAGCCCCGCGATTTGTTCGTCTAAATCCTTCGCTCTTTGCTCCTGCCCCATGTCCCAGATTCCCCACACCTTTGTCCAATTTCAACTTACAAACTTAAAAATTTCAAAATTTAAAATGGAAAAGAATCAACCTATAATATAGTCGTCTAAATTATGCTTCAATCTAAAATGTCGATCCGGTCGATCGCAGTAAAAGTAAAAATCTCACCTTCCCAGGGGAGTAGCTCATTTTTATAAAAAGCATTTTATTGTATATATATAGTGCTGTCCCGGCTCGCTTGGTTATAACCGCAAGCGAGCGGGGACAGCACTATCAAGGCAAAACTGAGATACTCCCCCTTTCCAGTCTCCTGCTGACTATTTTTATTTCCCTTCTGATTTCTCATTTGTCAATAGCCCCAGGACAAGTCATTGGATATTTATCAATTAGGTGTGCGCCCGCTGTTGTTTTCAGTATTGAAAACCGATGCCGAGTGGCTGCACAACCGCACTCTTCAAGTTCTAGAAATAGCAGCCCGAACCCAGTCTAATCCTGCCACCAGTCAAATGCTCTCTCGATTGCAGAAATCTTTGGGAGTCCAAGATTCTCGCCTCGAACAATCGAAGTGGGGACTGAGCTTTAAAAATCCTGTCGGCTTAGCCGCAGGATTTGATAAAAATGGCGTAGCTGCGGACATTTGGGCAAATTTTGGCTTTGGCTTTGCCGAACTCGGTACAGTCACCTCCCAAGCGCAGCCGGGAAATCCCCAACCTCGGTTGTTTCGCTTGTCTGCTGACAGTGCAGCCCTCAACCGCATGGGATTTAACAATCAAGGAGCCGCGGCAATGGCAGCCCGGTTTCAGGAAGCACAGAAAAAGTTAAAATTAGACGGCTCGCGCCCCATGCCTGAGCCTCCTTTCCCCTTGGGCATCAATCTTGGTAAATCTAAGGTAACACCGTTAGAGCTGGCCGCAGCCGATTATTTGGAGAGTTTTAAGCTGCTCAAAGATTGGGGCGACTATTTTGTAGTCAACGTTTCCTCTCCCAATACGCCTGGATTGCGATCGCTCCAAGATGCTGCTGGGCTTAGCACAATTTTGGAAACTTTGCAACAAGAAAATCGGGGAATCAAGCCAATTTTAGTCAAGATTGCGCCGGATTTGGAACCAGAGGCGATCGCATCCATCCTCGACTTAGCAAAAACCTACCAACTAGCAGGAATTATCGCCACCAACACCACGATCCGCCGCGACGGATTGAAAACCCAAATCTTGCCAGAAACAGGCAAACCCATCGCCGAAGAAGCGGGCGGAATTAGCGGAATACCAGTGCAAGTGCGATCGACAGAAGTAATCAGATTTATCTGGCAATATACCAAAGGCGAATTACCAATAATTGGAGTAGGTGGCATTTTCACCGCCGAAGATGCTTGGGAAAAAATTGCCGCCGGTGCGAGTTTAATTCAAGTTTACACAGGTTGGGTTTACGAAGGGCCTTGGATGGTACGCCGAATTTTGGCAGGCTTGCTGCAAAAGTTAGAAGAAAAAGGATTTAATTCAATTTCAGAGGCCGTTGGTTCGGAAAATATTAAATAGTCGAACATTTTTCAAGGTACGTAGTTGCGCTTCAGCGCTCTTTCATAGATATAAAGAAAGAGCGCTGAAGCGCAACTACATACCTGGATCTGAGTACAGCACTTAAAAAAAATGCTTACATAATAATCTGACACCAAAATAGCAGCTTATCCAAGCACTTTTTCAAGAGTAATAAAATAAAAGTTATGAGCGCTGCGTTCAAGATTTTAGCCCTTAAAAATAGGACTAAATCACTCACTACAAACGGGGTTGTTTAGGCTCTTCTGGCTTTTTGGTGAAAAGTGTATAATGAGATACTACTAATTGATTTCTACCGTATGGATCTTCATCTTGACAGACTGCTTAATCTACCCGA
>NZ_JAEQCF010000001.1:191460-195200 GCF_020738625.1 Microcoleus sp. PH2017_09_SFU_O_A | reverse complement strand
GGCGACTCGATACAGAAAAAACTTATCTTTAACCAAGCTTGAATATATTGATCGCTCCTGCTCTTGGTTGGCAATCAATTATTCAGCAAGCCCTATATATAAAGCAATACGGTTTACTGAGGAATTGCAAAGTCAAAAGTCTTTGTAATGAGGAGTTGAATCTTGTGTTTCTTATAATAAATTTCCGTCCGAAAACCTCTATATGTAAAGTACACTGTACACTTTACATATAGAGGTTTTGCGTAAATTCTATCAATAATTAAACCGATGATTAGTGGGGTAACTTGCTGAGTCCGTACCAGGTTTTAGCACCGACAATTCCATCTTGTGGTATATTCTTGCTGATTTGGAACTGGCGCACTGCGACATCTGTCATCGTCCCAAAATATCCATCAATTGCACCGAAATAGTATCCATTGATTTTCAAGACATTTTGAACAATTTTCACAGCATTACCAGAACTGCCATTCATCAAGATGGGCATATTCACAGGTGCACCAGAATACAGTGCTTGCCAAGTTATAGAACCAACCATCCCATCTTCAGTTAAAAAGACGCGGTGTTGATAGCCTTTGACTGCTTTTTGAACTTGGGCGCCGAAGATACCGTCCATCGGGCCAGAATAATATCCCCAATGATAGAGAAGCTGTTGTAGTTCCTTGACAGCTTGACCTGTGGAACCTATTTGTAAAGTAGGTTTGTTCAGTGCGGCGGTTGCAGCAACTGCAACATTTGATTGAGGAGTAGCATCGGCGACGATAGCTACAGTTTCATTATTCGTGGTTCTTTCTTCGGTGTACATAATGTGATTCCTTTGAAGATTTAAGTTGTGGTCTTTGATATTTCAGGTATAACTGGTGAGATTTGTGGCTGCACAGTCACTTTTTTGAGTGTCACTCATTTGAGTTAGCTAAGTGTATTTGTAGTGAGGAATATAAGTGCTCAGATTTTTATGAGGACTGAAGTCCTCACTACAAACTAACTGGTAAGGTGTTTGTGGGCACCCAACGCAACTTAGTGGGGTAACTTGCTAAGAGCGTGCCAAGTTCTGTAGCCGACAATTCCATCTTGTACTAAACCCTTGCTGAGTTGGAAATGGCGGACTGCTACATCTGTCATCGGGCCAAAAAATCCGTCAATAAAGCCGAAATAGTATCCATTTAATTTCAGGACATTTTGAACAATTTTCACAGCATTACCAGAACTGCCATTCATCAGTGTCGGCATATTCACAGGTGCACCAGAGTATAGTGCTTGCCAAGTTATAGAACCGACTATCCCATCTTCCATTAAGAAGACGCGGTGTTGATAGCGTTTGACTGCTGTTTGAACTTGGACGCCGAAGATACCGTCAATCGGGCCGAAATAATATCCCCAATGAGCTAGGAGAGTTTCTAGTTCTTTGACTGCTTGACCTGTGGAACCGATTTGTAAAGTGGGTTTGTTGAGTCCTGTTGTTAGACCAACTGCAAAATTTGATTGAGCTGTAGTATCGGCGGCGATCGCCATTGTTTCATTGTTCGTGCTTTTTTCTTCGGTGTACATAATGTGCTCCTTTCAATATTTAAGTTGTGCTCTTTGATATTTCAGGTATAACTGGTGCGATTGATGGCTTCACAGTCACTTTTTCGAGTGTCACTCATTTGAGTGTCGCTCAAACGAGTGACCAATCACATCAAGAGGTTTGTAGTGAGGACTTCAGTCCTTATCAAAATCAGAGGACTAAAGTCCTTACTACAAACCAAATCAAGAGGTTTGTAGTGAGGACTTCAGTCCTTATCAAAATCAGAGGACTGAAGTCCTTACTACAAACCAAATCAAGAGGTTTGTAGTGAGGACTTCAGTCCTTATGTAGAGGACTGAAGTCCTTACTACAAACCAAATCAAGAGGTTTGTAGTGAGGACTTCAGTCCTTATCAAAAGTAGAGGACTGAAGTCCTTACTACAAACTAATGGGCGAGAATTACAGGGAATGGGACGATCGCCCTTACTGTAATTCTCGCAAGGTAGGAATTAAATACTGTGTCAAAGTAAAGGCATCTACACCTAATTCTGTCCGTTCTTTGGCTGCGGCGATTCCGGCTTGAGCGTGCCACCACGCTGCTGTTACTGCCACTTCTTGGGGGGGGGATTTACGGGCGATCGCACTTGCTAACAATCCCCCTAACAAGCCGGTGAGAACGTCGCCGCTGCCGCCTCTGGCGAGGGCTGGGGTGCTTTCGGGATTGAGATAGGTAAGGGTACGTGAAGCGTAGCTATCCCCTAGGGAATCGCCGTCATCCTCCTTCCAACTTATGCAAACTCTGGCTCCTTTGAGCAATACTGTTGCACCGCAAAGCTCTGCCGCTGCTTGAGTTGCGGCAATTCGATCGCCGCTGAGGCCCGCTAATTCGGGAAACAAACGCTTAAATTCGCCCGGGTGAGGGGTGATAATTGTCACTGCTCGGCGTTCCGACAAAATGGGAACTGTGCCGAGTTGACCGAGGATATTTAAACCGTCGGCATCTAAAACCAGAGGTCGATCGCACTCCAGTACAGATTCTACAGCGATCGCGGCTTCCAATGTCAGACCTGGCCCTGTGGCGATCGCATCGTAGCTACCCAAATCAATTGCTACCGGCAACTCCTTAATGCCACCGTTTGGGGTTTCGGGACATCCTATAACTAATGCCTCTGGTAAATGACTGCTCAACATCGGTTTAATCGACTCAGGGACGGCAATTGACAGCATTCCGACTCCGCTGGCTCTTGCTCCCAATGCGGCTAAAATTGCGGCTCCGCTGTAACGGGCCGAACCTGCAATAATTAGTAAGTGACCGTTGGTGTATTTGTGCGAAATTGGCGATCGGGGTAATGGTAAATGCTGAATTGCCGATGCTTTAGTAATGCGTTGTATTGCTGGAAAATTGCCCAATATCGCTGCAATATCTGCAACGGGAATATCAAAATCAATTAATTCTGACTTACCAATATATTCTAAAGCTTTGTCTTGTAGAAAAGCCATTTTCCACAATCCCAAACATAATGTATGTTTTGCCCGGATTGCCGTACCCAATACAGCCCCAGTATCTGTATTGATTCCCGACGGAATGTCTATACTAAAAATCGGGATGTTTAAATTATTGATTTCATCAATCGCGGCGGCTGTGGGGTTAGTGATTTCTCGTTCTAACCCAAAACCAAATAAACCATCTACGAGAAAGTCGCAGTTTTTCAGCGGTTCGATGTTCTCAACAAATGGAATATTTAAAGAACGCGCATAATCAGCGTGACTTTTGGTAAGTTCTTTGAGTTTAGAAAATGGGCAGTAAATAACTACTGGGAATCCTTTAAAGTGCAATTCGCGGGCCACAACCAAAGCATCGCCGCCGTTATGTCCCGGCCCAACTAACACCCCAATAGCTGGGAATTGAGAATTAACAATCTTTAGCCCTTCACCGCTTTTCCTTCTATACGTTACATCCGTTTCATCCGTTTCAAAATCCGTTGCCGAACTTCCCTCTTCCCTCAAAAGCACCTGAATGCGTCTAGAAATCAGGAGTGCAACTTTTTCCATTAAAGCTGCTACGGGCATTCCAGCCGCAAAGATTCTGTTTTCTATTTGCCGCATTTGGTCGGCGGTGACAACAAATTTTTGAATAGTCATAAGAAGAAGGAAGAAGGAAGAAGGAAGAAGGAAGAAGGAAGAAGGAAGAAGGAAGAAGGAAGAAGGAAGAAGGAAGAAGGAAGAAGGAAGAAGG
>NZ_JAEQCF010000001.1:156240-191449 GCF_020738625.1 Microcoleus sp. PH2017_09_SFU_O_A | reverse complement strand
AGGAAGAAGGAAGAAGGAAGAAGGAAGAAGGAAGAAGGAAGAAGGAAGAAGGAAGAAGGAAGAAGGAAGAAGGAAGAAGGAAGAAGGAAGAAGGAAGAAAAAATACACAGCAAGCCTTTGAGCGATCGGGATTTGAGGCTTAATTAGGTGGATTTACTTATTAGTGCTAAAATTTCAGCTAACAGCAGTAGCAGGTTGTAGTATTTTTGTGGTATAATCAATTAGCTCGATCGAACTTGCGTAACAGTAAAACAGTAAAATAGCAATTTATTTCCGAACCATGAACAAGATTGTCGTAGGCCTCTCCGGCGGGGTCGATAGTTCCGCAGCAGCCGCAATTTTACACCATCAGGGCTATGAAGTGGTGGGTTTAACGCTGTGGTTGATGAAAGGCAAAGGTCAATGCTGCTCTGAGGGAATGGTCGATGCCGCTAAAATTTGCGAAGATTTGGGCGTTCCCCATCACATTGTTGACAGCCGCGAGGTCTTTCAGGCAAGTATTGTCGATTTTTTGGTGGACGGTTACAGTGCAGGAGTTACACCTCTGCCTTGTTCGCAGTGCAATAAAACTGTGAAGTTCGGGCCGATGCTCAAGTACGCTCGCGAAGAGCTGGGTATTGAAAAGATTGCTACGGGGCACTACGCTCGCATTACCTATGATACTGCTACCGATCGCTATCAGTTGCTGCGGGCGATCGACCCTGCGAAAGATCAGTCTTATTTCTTGTACGATTTAACACAGGATTTACTGGCGGGTACGGAGTTTCCTTTGGGGGAAATCACCAAGACTGAAACTCGCAGAATTGCGGCGGAATTTGGCTTGACAACCGCTGATAAGCCGGAAAGTCAGGATTTGTGTTTGGTGGAAAGTAACGGTTCGATGCGGGCTTTTCTCGACAAGTACATTGCGCCGCAAAAGGGTGACATTGTAGATAAGTCCGGCCGCGTACTCGGACAGCACGACGGCGTGCACCACTACACTATCGGCCAGCGGAAGGGCCTGGGGATTGCCGCACCGGAACCGCTGTATGTGATTGAACTTGATGCTGGTGCTAATCGGGTAATTGTGGGCGATCGCCAGTTGGCAGTAGAATCTGACTGCAATGTCCAGAAAGTAAATTGGGTTTCTGTCGCTGGGCCGATCGCTCCGATTCGGGCTTCCGTGCAGATTCGCTATCGATCGCAACCCGTCCCCGCTACAATTATTCCCGTAGAATCATCCGAAGCAGACGAAAAAGCAAGCGGTACAAGAGTCAAGGTAATTTTTGACGAACCGCAGTTGAGCATTACCCCCGGACAAGCCGCAGTTTGGTATGACTCAGATGTGCTCTTAGGCGGCGGGATTATTGAAAGAAAAAAACTCCCAAATTGATGTTAGGGGATGGCTCGCGTGGGTGCATCTCAATGCAAGCGAATATATCCGTAGGGGCGAAGCATGACCGCATAAAATAGGAGATTATAACTAATAACTTATATGCGGTCATGCGAGAGCCCTCTTCAAAAAACCAGATGCACCCGCTCGCGTCCCCACCCCACAAGAAATCTACCACAATAAAATCTAGTCTTTGTGGAACAGGCATCTTGCCTGTTCCAAAAGGAAATTTATTGTTCATTTCACAGGGTCAAATTCCCTTAACTAACTTTCTTTTCCAAGCGCAACACATTCCCCCTAGCATTGGTGCGGTAAACCCAAGTTTGGCCGCCATCAGAAACCACAACCCGCCAACCTTCAACAATCATTTGGCCGCAAATTTCATCAGATTTCGCGAGTCCCAAACAAGTATTCGGCCAACTTTGCCGGCTCGATTCAGTGACTTTCAACTTGTCAGCAGCAATCCCAGTCGAGCGCGACAACTCTTGGCGAACTGCGGCTGCAACGTTTGCGGGCAACTGGTTCGGGGGATTTTGGCGCGTACCCTCAGCCAAATTGCCCGGTTCGGAAATTAGACTATTTAGTACCAATCCCGAATAGCTGATTTTTTTTTGATCCCCGACAGCGGGAAATTGCTGCGCTGTTTGCTCATCTTGGTTTTCCACCTGAACGAGGGACTGTTTGAGGGCGCCCGCGTTAGCCGCAGCGGTGTGGATTAGCGCCGGATACATTTCCCATGCCAGAATTCCCGTCAGCACCAAAGCCAAGATTAAAGGATTAGGCTGCTTTTCACCTCGGTTTTGATTGTTTTGAGAGTTATTTTCGGAGATTGGTTTCATAGTACGCCCTCTGCCTCACTTTACACTCTTGCGCGATCGCTCCGGAGCACTCAAATGCAGATACCGATATAGACACTGCTGCTGGTGCTGTTTGTTCCTTGGTGCAGAACCGACTTAACAGAGTCGTGCGGCGCAAGTATCTTATACTCCCTGCTGCCACTTCTGTTTCAGGAAACTTGCACTACCAGTTATTACTTAATTTTTACTTTTAGTATAGTATTGAGCAAAATTTATCGCTAGGTAAATCTGCTGAAACAAAAATGATTTTGGGGGAACATCTCAGTATAAATGACTATTCATCGTGCCCAAACTTCTGAAGGTTTTGTAGACAAGGGGAGGCGAACTGAGCCAGTGAGAGCCAAGGGATGCCGTACAATCTGTAGCAACAGGACGGGAACGCATGATAAATTAAGCAAGCTATCGCTGATTAATTAGAGGATTTAGGTTTTCAAGAGCGATCGTCCCCGAAAATAACTTAGTAGCGATCGCTAATTTTTTAGTAACATCTTGTTGAAATATATCGATTATGAACAGAAAATCCCTAGGAATCCATTTAATGAATCGGATCAGCTATCCTCAAAAATTCATCTTGATCGGTTTTCTATTTGCGATGCCGTTAGTCTTGATGATGTACCTGCTGATTTCCGAAATTAACACCAGAGTTGATTTTGCCCAAAAAGAAATCTACGGCAATCAATACCTGCGTCCGCTGCGCCAGTTGAGGGAATACATACCGAAATTTCACCTGTTAAATTATCAGGGTTTAAATCCAAATTTAAGCCAGCACGAGTCCTGGGATAATTTTGAAGCTAAGATAGACGCGGACTTTCAATCCCTGGCAAATACCGACCGCCAGTTAGGAACAACTTTAGTTTCCCGCGAGCAATTTAATACCATTTATCAAAATTGGCAAAAATTTAAACTTCATCGGAGCCAGTGGAGTTTAGAAACTTACGATGTTGTATATCAAAAAATCGCATATGATATTAATAAATTGAGCGCTCACGTCGGCGATACTTCCAATCTCATATTAGACCCAGATTTAGATACCTATTATTTGATGGATGCAACTTTGTTGAAAATTCCAGAAATGCAAAAATTATTGTCAGAAATTAGGCTATTTTCTCAAAAAAGTAGCCTGCGTTCCGATGCCACACCTGAGGAAAGAGCGAAATTGATTACTTTTGCGGGCAAATTGAGAGAACTCAATCAGGATTTAGCAATCAATATGGAGGTAGGATTTAGCAACAATCCTCACGGGAATCTGCGACCGAAATTAAGCCAAGATTTGATAAAATTTAACTCAGTAGTAGAGCAACTAACTGGGCAACTAGATAAACTAATTTATCCCACAGCCACAGTCGAATATTATACCTATCTCGATGGCAGCGACCGAGTTCTGAATTCGAGTTTTGAACTGTGGGACAAAAGTGTCAATGAATTAGACTTTCTCCTGCAAAAACGTATAGATGCTTTAGTTACTAGAAAACACTTAATTTATGTTTTTATTCTAATTATTTTAACAATAGTTGTTTATTTATTTGTATCTTTTTACCTAGCAGTCATGCAAACTGTATTTGTGCTTGAGGAAGCGTCAAAAAATATGGCAAGTGGCAATATTGACCACAAAATTATTTTGGATAACAAAGATGAACTCGGGCAAGTTGTGGGTGCATTTAACAAGATTGCCGAGGCTTTGGTTGGTGCGAATCAAGAAATTACTGTTCTTAACGATCGCCTAAAATCCGAAAATATGCGGATGAGTGCCGAACTAGATGTCACTCGCAAAATTCAGCAGATGCTGCTGCCGAAAGACCGAGAATTGAAGGAAGTTATTGGCTTAGATATTGCAGGATTTATGGAACCTGCTGATGAAGTAGGCGGTGACTATTACGATGTACTCCAGCACGAAGGTAAAGTAAAAATTGGTATTGGCGACGTGACGGGACACGGATTGGAGAGCGGTGTTTTAATGATTATGCTTCAAACAGCAGTGCGAACTTTGCTCACCTACAACGAAGCCGATCCGGTAAGATTTTTAACCGCTATTAACACTGTAATTTACGATAATATGCAGCGGATGAAATGGGATAAGAACGCTAGCCTTGCTTTGCTAGACTATCACGAGGGAATGCTGAAGTTGAGCGGCCAGCACGAAGAAATGATTGTCGTGCGGTGTAACGGTTCTGCCGAGCGGTTTGATACAATCGATTTGGGTTTCCCGATCGGGCTGGATGAAGATATTGCTGATTTTGTGGCCCAAACCCTTGTCCAGTTGCATTCAGGAGATGTGGTAGTGCTGTACACTGATGGGATTACGGAGGCTAAAAATATGAATAAAGTGCTTTATGGTTTAGATAGGTTAATTAAGGTAATACAGATTAATTGGCAGCAAACGGCTACAGAGATCAGGCACGCTGTAATTGACGACGTGCGATCGCACATCGGCGAACAAAAAGTTTTTGATGACATCACATTGCTGGTTCTAAAACAAAAATAGGGAATTGGGAATTGGGAATTGGGAATTGGGCATGGGGCATGGGGCATGGGGCATGGGGCATGGGGCATTGGTAGCAACTCGCCAATAACCAATAACCAATAACAACAGTCAACCAACAAATAACAACTAACAAATAACAACTAACAAATAACAACTAATATGATTCAGACTTTCGGCGATTTCATCGAGCCGACTCCCAGCCACGAATATTTAATAATTGGATTTTCCCCGAGTTCGATCCCCCTCAAGCAGCGGTGGCGGAACAACGGTTTGTCGGCGGATTTTCTGGCTGACTACTTGACGACTTTTTTCCCTGGAAACGAGGATGACCCCTCGACAATTGACAGACAAGCTGAAATTAAAAGTGCTGTTAGCTATATTGCTAATGAGTTATTAGAGAATGCGATGAAGTTTAATGATGAGACATCGGAACACCCGATCAACATTAAACTGCAATTAAGGAGCGACGGACTGATTTTCTCAGTTGCTAACACCATCCCTCCGCAAGGTGTAGGGAAGTTTCAGGCTTACATTCAGCAGTTGCTGGAGTCCGATCCGAGCGAGCTGTACATTGAGCGGTTGGAAAAAAATGCTGCTGACGAAAATTCTACTAATTCAGGATTGGGCCTGCTAACCATGCTGAGCGATTATACCACCAAAATAGGTTGGAAGTTCCAGACGGTGCAAAAAGACCCGGAAGTAATTACGGTGACAACTATGGTGCAATTAAGAGTATAAGTATCGCTGGCGATCGATAATATCTAAGGGACTTTTTTTTGCGGCAATGGAAATTAAAACAGAAGATTACGGGATCTGTTACGATCCATCAACGGCAACCGTGAGTTTTAGAGGATCTCTAAGGTTGAGCGGGCCCCAAGAGTACGCACCGATAGTGCAGTTGCTGGAGGAGGTAGCCGATTTGGCACCGGCAAAAATTACCCTCAATTTGCAACAGTTAGAATTTTTGAACAGTTCAGGCATAAATATGCTGTCGAAGTTTATTATCGAAGTCCGCAAAAAAGCTCGGGTGCAAATGGCGGTACAAGGTTCTCAACGTATAGCTTGGCAAGGTAAATCTGTGAAGAATTTCCAGCGCCTAATGCCGAGTTTGCAGTTTGAATTACTATAGACATATGATGACTTTTAGGGTATGGACTGTTGAGCAATTTTCTGTTAGTCGAGGCGCAAATTCTCGGGTTATGCTGGAAGAACAACCATCTAGAGAACAGCTACTTTTAGAGATAGAAAGATTGCGCCAGCAAGTGGAAGACTTGAAGGAGGAAAAAGCGGATCTGGAAATCTTGCTGGAAAATACTGCTGAACATTCCGATACGGTGGAATCTGAGTTGCGCTATCGGGCATTGGAGGCGGTGCGGGAAGGCGAAATCAAGCTAGCTCAATTTCTGGAAGCGATTCCCGTAGGCGTGGCGGTGCTCGATGCTCAAGGTAAACCTTACTACGTCAATCGTGCCGGACAGCAGTTACTAGGCCAAGGGGTGTTGCCGTTAAATGCTGTTGATGATTTGTCAAAAAGTTATAAATTTTATATCGCGGGAACTGATATTATTTACCCTTCACAGAATTTGCCGCTCGTCCGAGCTTTGACGGGAGAAAGTTCGACTGCTGACGATCTGGAAATTCATAGACTAGACAAGAAAATCCCCCTTGAGACTTGGGGGACGCCAATTTTTGACGGTGGCAAAGTTGCTTTTGCGATCGCAGTTTTTCAAGATGTCACGGAACGCAAACAAGCTGAAGCCGACCGCCAAACATTTATTAAGGAATTATTTGAAGTCAATAAAAGCTTAGAAAAATCTCTGGATGCTGAATCGGAATTAACTGATGCCTACGGGCGATTTGTGCCACATCAATTTCTCAATTTGTTGGGATATGAAAGTATTATTGATGTCAGTTTAGGCGATCAAGTGCAGCAGGAAATGTCGGTGCTGTTTGCGGACATCCGCGATTTCACGACGCTTTCCGAAACTATGACTCCTCAAGAAAATTTTAATTTTATAAATGCTTACCTGTCGCGCATGGAGCCTGCTATTACTAGCAATCACGGGTTTATTGACAAATATATCGGCGATGCGATTATGGCTTTGTTTAGCGACTGTGCAGATGATGCAGTGAAAGCTGGTATTGCGATGCTAAATATCCTGAATGATTACAACAGATACCGTTTAAGTGTGGGCTACATCCCGATTAAAATTGGGATTGGGATCAATTCTGGTTCTTTGATGCTGGGGACAGTTGGTGGCACAAGCAGAATGGATAGCACGGTGATTAGTGATGCTGTTAATTTGGCATCTCGGATTGAAGGGTTGACGAAAGATTATGGCGTTCCTATGTTAATTTCTCAGCAGACATTGGAACGGTTGCGAAATCCGGCTGATTATAATATTCGGATTGTGGATAAAGTACAGGTAAAAGGAAAATTACAATATGTCACAATATATGAGGTCTTCGATGCCGATCCGCCGGAAATTCTCTCGGCTAAGCTAGCAAATTTGGCGGTATATACTGAAGCAATGTTACTTTGCGATCGCCATGAGTACCGATTGGCAGGAAAATTGTTTGAAGAGTGTTTGCGGAAAAATCCGAGCGATCGGGTAGCTCGCATTTACCTGAAACGCTGTCGGGATTGGCGATCGCTCCTCAGGGAAATTTAGTCAGTTGGCTGTTGGCAGTTGGCAGTTGACAGTTGACAGTTGACAGTTGACAGTTGACAGTTGACAGTTGACAGTTGACAGTTGGCAGTTGGCAGTTTAAGAGGTTTCGCGACATTGCATCGGGAGCATCTCAGTTTTGCATTTATATATAGTGCTGTCCCCGCTCGCGAGTACAATACGCGAGCGGGGACGCTCGCACTATAATAAAAAAATGCTTTTTACAAAAATGAGATGCTCCCTTGACAGTTGACAGTTGACAGTTGACAGTTGACAGTTGGCAGTTGGCAGTTTAAGAGGTTTCGCGACATTGCATCTACCAAGAAACCGGGTTTCTCATTTAAAAGTGTGTAAGTCCTGATAATATAATTACTAATTTGGAGTGTCAATAAAAGACGATGGGAATTAACAAGTGGCAGTCGAGAATATCTATAAAACCTTCAGTAATTAAAGTTATAGCTTTGTTCTGCCTCTGCTGCTTGTTAACTGCAAGCTGCGGACAGAGTGCCAGTCGATCGCCCAATTCGCCCAATTCGCCCAACAACGATCGCGTGACAATTGGCACAACCTTGAAATTGCGGACGATCGACCCCGCCGACGCTTACGAAACCATCTCAGGACAACTGCTGCGAAATTTGGGCGATACTCTCTACACCTACGAGTCGGGAACGACAAAGTTAATCCCCCACTTGGCGACAGCAATGCCAAAAGTTAGCAAAGACGGATTGACATATACAATTCCCTTGCGTCAAGGCGTGATTTTTCACGACGACACACCGTTTAACGCCGCAGCAATGGAATTTTCCTTGCAGCGGTTTATCAAAAATGGCGGTCGTCCGGCTTTCTTGTTGGGCGATGCAGTAGAATCGGTGAAAGCGACGGGCGAATACGAATTAACTTTTCAACTCAAAAAGCCTTTTGCTGCGTTTCCTTCTTTGCTGACATTTGCCGGTCTTTGTCCGATTTCTCCGAAAGCTTATGAGATTGGGGACGGTAAATTTAAACCGGATACTTTTGTGGGAACTGGACGCTACAAACTGGCGAAGTACGGTAGCGATTCTCTGAAGTTTGACGCCTTTGATAAGTATTGGGGAGAAAAACCCGTCAATAGAGGTATTGACATTTTGCTGCTTTCGAGTTCTTCAAATTTGTTCAATACTTTTAGGACTGGTGCGATCGATGTAGCTTATTTATCCCTGGATGCGGATCAAGTTCGCAGCTTGGATGAGGGAGCAAAAAAAGGGAAATGGCAGGAAATCGCGGGGGAGAGCAGTACAGTTAGTTATATGACGCTGAATCTCAATTCTAAACCGCTGGATAAGTTAGAGGTGAGACAGGCGATCACCGCGGCGATGGATCGGCCGTTGATTAACGATCGCGTCCTCCGAGGACAAGCCCAGCCTCTGTACAGCCTGATTCCCACAACCTTCGACGTTAACAAGCCAGTATTTAAAGAACTGTACGGCGACGCCAACATGACAAAAGCCAAGGAATTGCTAAAAAAAGCGGGATATTCGGCCGCCAATCCGTTTATTTTTCAAATTTGGCATCCTAGCGGTTCTACAAAACGAGGTTTAGTGGCGAGTACGATTAAAGCTTTAGCCCAACTCAAAATGGACGGGATAATGCAGGTGGAAATTAACAGCGTTGAATCTCCGACTTTGTTTCAGAATATAGAGAAGGGGATTTATCCTGCGGTGTTGGTGGATTGGTACGCTGACTTTTTCGACGCTGACAATTACATTCAGCCGTTTTTGGATTGTGCGACGGGTTCGGCGGCCCGCGGGTGTGAAAAGGGTGCCAGTCAGGGGCAGGGTTCGTTTTATTATAGCGATCGGGTAAATCAACTGATCGCCAAGCAGCGCCAAGAAGCCAACCCTCAAACCCGCAAAGCTTTGTTTGCCGAAATTCAGGACATACTAGGTCAAGATGTACCTTTCATCCCTCTATGGCAGGATAAGGACTATACTTTTGCTCAGAACAGCATCACGGGTGTCCGTCTCGAACCGACGCAATCCTTTCCCTTTTGGTTCCTGAAAAAGCAATAATTGTTTACAATAATTGTTGGGAGTTTAAACGTCCATAATTCTATCATCTTTTGTGCACAACAGGGTGATGATTGTCACAGTTTATCGAAGAGACCGATCACCCCACTCTCTCTAAAAATGTTGGATATTATTAGTAGAGAGAGATATCGCCGAGGGTGAGTATATGAAATTTGGAATTTTAACAACAACAGGGCTGCTAATTGCGATCGGTTTTGCTTCTGGAGTCAAAGCAGAAAACGTATCACAAGTCAAGCAACTATTAGAAACTAAAAATTGCAGCAAATGTGACTTGACAGGAGCGCAGCTTTCTGGCATGAATCTCAGCGGTGCGAATTTGAACGGTGCAAATTTGAGTGGTGCAAATTTGAGCGGTACAAATTTGAACGAAGCCAAATTAAACGCAGTAAATCTGACACAAGCTAAATTGCAAGGTGCGAGCTTAATTGGGGCTAAAATGCACGGGGCAAATTTGGAGGGTGCTGATTTGACTCGCGCTAACCTGAGTTTGGCTGGTTTAGTAATTGCCAGTTTGAAAAATACCAACCTTACCAGTGCTAATTTGGTCGGGGCTAATTTAGAAAGTGCTAATTTGACTGGGGCGAACCTGAGAAATGCCCGTCAGTCTGTCGCGAATCTGGGAAATATCACCCTCCGGGGCGGTAGTTTGTCGGGAATAGATGTGCTGGGGGTTAACTTGCGGGATGCTAATTTGACTGGTGCTAATTTGACCGGTGCTAACTTGAACGGTTCGGATTTGACTGGCGCTAATTTACAGGATGCCAATATGGCAAATGTAGATTTGAAAAACGCTGCTTTGCCGTAGGACGATCGCCAATTGCTATATCAGACTATCGTGTTTAACAACCTTAATATAATCCTGTAGGGGCAATTTCTGAAATTGCCCCTATAATTTTAATTTCCTTCATTCATTTGACAGTTTGTAGGGGCGGTGCCCCCGTGCCCGCCCTCTTCGTTGACTGTTGACAAAAGAAGGAACAGGATTGGAGTAACGAAGAGCCTGATTTTAATTTCTCCCGGGCTTGGGGCTTTAAACTAATTCTTTCTGGTAATTTTAATTTTCCGTTAAGTCTGAGATGAGAGAGGACTGAAGTCCTCACTACAAACCTGAGAGTTATTTAACTTGATTTGAGATCAATCTTCGTCAGCGGCATCTTGGGGAAAACGGATAATGTCATCATCACCCAGATATTCGCCATTTTGGATTTCAATCATCACCAAGGGAATAACGCCGGGGTTTTCCACGCGGTGAGCGGTATTCATGGGAACGTAGGTTGACTGTTTCTGCATGAGAATGGTCTCTTTGTCATCGCAGATAACTTTAGCGGTACCGGAGACGACAACCCAGTGTTCGCTGCGGTGATAGTGCATTTGGGTGCGGATGTGGTGTCCCGGTTTGACTTCGATGCGATTGATCTTGTAGCGATCGCCCGCGTCTATGACTGTAACTTTACCCCAAAACCGGGTTTGCGTGCGATCGTCCGTTTTTTCGATTGTGTCCACTGTTTCCACCATGCTGTTGATCTCGCTAACGGTGTCTGTAAAAATATATGTAGTTGAAAGTATATCAAAACGTAAGTGCGATCGGGCTTTGGCTTAACTTTTTCTCTCAGAATCCAGTTTTACGAGATCGATCGCCATTCGCGAGCATCCACAAACTGAGACAAATGCCCCACATTTGTGGTAGCAATTACCACTTCATTTGCCTCATTTGCTAATAATATTGCTTGAGCAGCCAGAATCACATCGCCGTCAAGTGCATTCGGTTCTGCTGTTGGCCTTCCTCTCTTTCGTGCATCCGCCCACAACTGAGCCGCTAGAAGCATTACCTCCGTAGTCAAAGGACGGTATGTCAGGACATTTTTAAATTTGTCAAGCTTTTTAAGACCGTTCTCTTTTCCGGCTCTAATCAACTCGCGCCGCACCTCATAGTCAGCAATTTCAGGCAGGATTACCATTGCGCCATTATCTAGTAACGATGCTAGCCAAAGTTGGCATTCCAAATAAGGAGGTTTGGCTTGAGGATTTGTCACCATCCCCAAGGGGCCGGAATCCAAAATAATTATTCTGCTCATGGAAACAATGGTCGATTAGACATCCGATCTTCATTTATCACTTGTTCAAGATATTCCGCAGTTTCTTTTTGTTCTTGTTCATCATCCTCATCTTCTCGCCACGATCGCAATAATTCGATCGCAGGTTGATTTCTTTTGATCCTTTCCTCCTTCGACAGTTTAGTAAAATCTACGTTTTCAGGTGTCTGGGCGGGTTCCGGTAATCCGGGCTTAACCGTCACAGTTTCCAGAAATAACCGCATCATTTTCAGCAAATTCGGCCAATATTCTCTCGGAGTTTGCTGAATTACACTGAGAAACTCTACCATTTCGTTGCCAATGCGAGGTTCTGGCGCTGAAGTTGCTGTCGCTGGACTTTCACTGACTAAAGCTTGTTCAGACATAAT
Organism: Microcoleus sp. PH2017_09_SFU_O_A; assembly: GCF_020738625.1. NCBI lineage: Bacteria > Bacillati > Cyanobacteriota > Cyanophyceae > Oscillatoriales > Microcoleaceae > Microcoleus > Microcoleus sp. PH2017_09_SFU_O_A. The sequence goes on along the minus strand of NZ_JAEQCF010000001.1, from coordinate 179,542 downwards.
CATTTTTCTCCTTTCTCGGATTTATATGAATCAGCGGGTCGATCGATATCCTGGATGGGAAGCCAGAGATTGGCGATCGAATTCGCCTCTACTTATATTGTAAATATTGTAAACAAAAGGCGGAGGATGATTCATTCAAATTATGGGATTTGCTTGAACCGCAGATATCAGCGGATGAACACAGATGTACGCAGATAATTAATTCATCTGCGTACATCTGCGTTTATCTGCGGTTCTAAATAACCATCTAAGTCAGCGGGTGCATCTCATTTTTGAAGAGGGCGAAGCATGACCGCATATAAGTTATTAGTTATAATCTCATATTGACTGCGGTCATGCTTCGCCCCTACACACATATTTGCCAAACCCAGATGCACCCTCAGTAAGCTGCGATGATATTACTTGCTCAAAACACCCTCAGGAATCCCCAAAATATCCTCAATCCGAGGCATATCTTCCAAAGCAATCACTCGCCCTTCATCCTCAAAGCCCGCAATCTGATCGAAATTTAAATATCGATACAAATCACCAGCAAAAGGATTGATTTTCTTCGCCACAATCTCTTGGTATTCTTCGACTGTGGGAATTCGACCCAACAGCGAACAAACTGCGGCTAATTCCGCAGAACCGAGATAAACTTGCGCGTCTTTACCCATGCGGTTGTTGAAATTACGAGTCGAAGTTGAAAACACGGTTGTCGCATCTTTAACCCGCGCTTGATTGCCCATACAAAGACTGCATCCCGGCATTTCTGTGCGCGCTCCAGCCGCTCCAAAAATGCTGTAATAACCTTCTTCTTTCAGTTGCTGTTCGTCCATCCGAGTTGGCGGACAAATCCACAGGCGAGCTTTCACTTCCCCTGCACCTTCCAACACCTTCGCAGTGGCGCGGTAGTGACCGATATTTGTCATGCAGGAACCGACAAATACTTCGTCTACCCGATCGCCCGCAACCTCACTCAACAGCTTCACATTATCCGGGTCATTCGGCGCAGCCACAATCGGTTCAGTAATCTCATTGAGATCGATTTCGATGATTTCCACATACTCCGCATCAGCATCCGCCTCAAGCAACACCGGATTAGCCAGCCATTCCTCCATCTTCGCCACCCGGCGCATCATCGTCCGCGCATCTTCATAGCCCCGCGCCACCATATTTTTGAGCAGTGCGACATTAGAACGAATGTACTCAGAGACCGTCTCAGAACTCAATTTAATCGTGCATCCGGCGCAAGAACGCTCGGCCGAGGCATCGGTCAATTCAAAAGCCTGCTCAACCTTCAAATCTGGCAAACCTTCAATCTCCATAATCCGCCCAGAAAAGACATTTTTCTTATTCTGTTTGGAGACTGTCAGCAAACCTTTTTGAATTGCTACGTAGGGAATTGCATTCACAACATCTCGCAGCGTTACTCCCGGTTGCAATTCACCTTTGAACCGGACTAGAACCGATTCCGGCATATCCAAAGGCATCACGCCCAAAGCAGCAGCAAAAGCTACTAATCCCGAACCCGCCGGAAAGGAAATTCCTAAAGGAAAACGAGTGTGAGAATCGCCGCCAGTTCCCACTGTATCCGGCAATAACATCCGGTTCAGCCAAGAGTGAATGATGCCATCTCCGGGACGCAAAGCTATGCCCGCGCGCTGTGACATAAAATCGGGCAATTCGTGGTGAGTTTTGACATCCACTGGTTTCGGATAGGCGGCGGTGTGACAGAAACTTTGAATTACCAAATCGGCACTAAATCCCAAACAAGCCAGTTCTTTTAATTCGTCCCGAGTCATGGGGCCGGTGGTATCTTGGGAACCGACTGTGGTCATTAATGGTTCGCAAGATGTGCCGGGACGAACGCCGGACAAACCGCAGGCTTTCCCTACCATTTTTTGAGCTAAGGTGAAGCCTTTTCCGGTATCGGCGGGAATAGTTGGACGGGTGAAAATCGGGCTAATTTCTAGTCCTAAAGCTTCGCGAACTTTGTCGGTTAAGGTGCGTCCGATTAATAGGGGAATTCGACCGCCGGCGCGAACTTCGTCGAGAATTGTGTCGGGTTTGAGGGTGAAGGTGGAGATGATTTCTCCGGCTTCGTTGGTGATTTCGCCTTTGTAGGGATGAATGGTGATTACCATGCCGGTTTCCATTTTGGCGACATCGCATTCGATCGGCAATGCGCCGGAATCTTCAGCGGTATTGAAGAAAATCGGGGCGATCGCACTTCCTAGAATATATCCGCCGTTGCGCTTGTTTGGTACAAACGGAATATCGTTACCAATGTGCCACAACACGGAGTTAATCGCCGATTTCCGCGAGGAACCTGTGCCGACAACATCGCCAACGTAGGCGACGGGATGGCCTTTTTCTTTCAATTGGGCGATCGTTTCTAAGGCCCCTGGCATCTTGCTTTCGAGCATCGCCAAAGCGTGCAGGGGAATGTCCGGCCGCGTGGTAGCCTGAGGTGCGGGAGACAAGTCATCGGTATTGGTTTCTCCGGGCACTTTGAAGACTGTAACAGTAATGGCTTGGGCTAGTTCGGGGCGGCCGGTAAACCACTCGGCATCAGCCCAGGAATCGACTACCTGCTTCGCGTAGGGATTGGTATCCGACAGGGCGAGAATGTCGTGGAAGGCATCGAATACTAACAGCGTTTTGCTCAGAGCCCGGGCTGCGGTGGCGGGGATAGCGATTTCGGCAGTAGGATTGAGCAAGTCGATTAAAGATTGGACGTTGTAACCGCCCATCATTGTCCCCAGCAGGTAAACTGCCCATTTGGGAGCAATTAGGGGACTGTGGATTTCACCTTTGGCGATGCCGGTTAAAAAACCAGCTTTGACGTAGGCGGCGCTGTCTACGCCGGGGGGTACGCGATCGCGCAATAATTCGATTAAGGCTTCTTCTTCTCCCGGTGGCGGATTTTTCAGCAATTCGCAGAGTTCCGACGTTTGCTGGGCGTCTAGCGGCAGCGGCGGAATTCCCAATGCGGCTCTTTCGGCAGCGTGAAGGCGGTAAGATTCAAGCATTTTCTCTCTCTCCTCGGATAGTTTTGGGTAGTTGTTTGCAGATGGCATTACTTTTTAGATTAGGGGCTGGCGCTGCATATTTGGCAAGCTACCCCGCCATACATGAAAATTTAACGCAAGTTCAGAAACTCTACATTTTCTTACCAGAGACAGATGCGATCGCCACTGGCATTCCACCTAAAACTCGATCCGAGCAGTTTTGGGGAGCTGACTTGCATGAGTTTTGGTTAAGATTAATGTAGTGGGGCACTGTCGATCGTTCTCTACATATGCAATCATCAGTCACCACAAGTTTCAACAGTTGACAGTTGACAGTTGACAGTTGACAGTTGACCGAAGGAGAGCGACCTCTACCCTTAAGTCCGAGGATTCGAGTAATGAATAGTCTGATTTTTATTTCTCCCTCACTCGTGTTCCGGCTTTCAACCAATTTTTTCTGGTAAAAAAAGTTACCTGCTCAATGGAACAATTCAAAAATGGAAAGTTTTATCCCTGAAAACGGTGAAGACTGTCAGGGCTGTGCCGCCAAGCCAGACTTGTACGAAGAATTGCAAGAAACCAAAGAATTGCTGCTGACGATCGCCAATTCGATGCCGATGCCCATGATCGTCAGCAGTCTACCTGACGGCATAATTCTTTATAGCAACGATTTATGCCGTCAGGCTTTCGGCCTGAGAGCATTTCAGTCGATCGACCACCAGCCAGCCTCCATCCTCTACAACAATCCCGCAGAACGGCAGCAACTACTGGAGGATCTCGCTCGCAACGGATACGTCCGCGAGACAGAAGTCCGCCTCAAAAAAGCTGACGGTACCCTGTTTTGGGCCACTGTATCCATGCGGTATTTGACATTACTGTCGGAAAAAACTGTGCTGTCGGTGTTCTGCGACATTACCGAGCGCAAGCTAGCCGCCGCTAAAGAGCAGGAATTGCTGGCGTCAATCCACTTGCGGGCCCGCCAGCAAGCGGCCGTCGCCTACTTGGGACAGCAGGCCCTAGCCGAAACAGACTTGTCCGCACTGATGGACAAAGCTGCGGTGTTAATTGCCCAAACCCTAGATGTCGAGTATTGCCAGTTTTTGGAACTGTTGCCTTCTGGCCATGCTTTTCTGTTGCGAGCGGGGATTGGCTGGCAGCCCGGACTTGTCGGTAACGCTACTGTTACCGCTTCTAGTCGATCGCAAGCAGGTTACACATTGCTAGTTGGTGAACCGATAATCGTCGCAGATTTGCGAGTAGAAACCCGCTTTAGCGAGTCGCCACTGCTGCACAACCACCAGGCTGTCAGCGGCGTCACTGCGATCGTTCCCGGCAATCGAGGACAGGCGAAAAAGAACTGGGGACAAGCAGAACCTGGGAAGACTGCTGAGTCGGCTGTCTGGGGCATTTTGGGGGTACACAGCAAGCAAGAGCGCGTTTTTAACCAGGATGACGTTTATTTTGTAGAAGCGATCGCCAATCTGTTAGCTGCGGCGATCGATCGCATTCGATCGCAAGAGCGCTTGCAAATGATGGAACGGGCGATCGAGAGTACCAGCAACGGCATTGCGATCGCCGACGCCACAGTTGCAGATAATCCAATTATTTATGTCAATCCCAGTTTTGAGCGGATCACCGGTTATAGCAGAGAGGAATTAATTGGTAAAAATTGCCGATTTTTACAGGGAAAAGATACCAATTGCCCCGCTGCAAAAGAGCTGCAAACTGCCATTCGAGAAGGGAAAGAATGCCAAGTGATTTTGCGTAATTTTCGGAAAGATGGAACACCTTTTTGGAACGAACTTTCTATTGCTCCCGTATACAATTTTCGGCGACACTTAACTCACTTTATTGGAGTTCAAACCGATGTTACAGACCGCCAGCGCTCGGAAGAAGAATTATTTTTAAAGTCTCAAGATTTAGCCACATTCAGTGCCAACCTCAAACATTTGCACCGGATTACAACTTATCACTATCAAAACTTTCAAGAACTGGTTGATGATTATCTGACAGCAGGCTGTTTAATTTTTGGACTCTCTATTGGTATTATTGCTCAAGTTGAAAGTCAATCTTTTCTGATTCGCTCCGTCAAAAGCAACATCAAATATTTTAACAAAGGCTTAAAATTAAATCTTAGCGATACTTACTGTGCAGCAGTAATCAAATCCAAAAAAACCATGGCGTGTTCTCACATCAAAGAAATACTGAAAACTGGCGACCATCAAGTTTATCAAGATTTGAACATAGAATCATACATTGGCACACCGATATTTGTCAACGATAAAATTTATGGTACTTTGAGCTTTTGTTCGCAAAAAGCCCGACATAAAAATTTTGAATCGCAGGCCAGAGAAATCATAGAACTGATGGCTCAAAGCATCGGTAAATTTCTGGCAGTTCACAGAATGGAAATCGAACGCCAGCGAGCCGAACAAGAGCGCTGCGAGCTGATAGTATCTCTCCAAGAAAGTGAAGAACGCTATCGTCGTTTAGTAGAACTATCTCCCGAAGCGATCGCCGTTCACAGTCAAGGAAAAATCGTCTACATCAATGCCGCTGGCGCTAAACTCCTCGGCGCCAGATCTCCGGCAGAGCTCATCGGCTTTCCGGTATTGGATATCGTTCATCCAAACTATGTCGAAAAAGCCAGAGAACGGATGAGACAAGTCGAGGAAGAAAATCAGCCGATCGAGCTTGCCGAAGAAAAATTGATGCGGCTTGACGGAGAAATCATAGACGTTGAAGTTGCCGGCATCCCTGCTATTTATCAAGGCTCAGCCGCCGCCCAAATTATTATCAGAGATGTCACCGAGCGCAAGCGAGTAGAACAGCAACTACTGCACGGCGCCTTTCACGATTCGCTGACGGGTTTACCTAACCGCCTTTTGTTCATCGACAGGCTAGGACAAGCGATCCGCCGTTCCAAACATTCCCCAGATTACAAATTTGCCGTCCTGTTCCTAGATTTAGACCGCTTCAAAATAGTTAATGATTCTTTAGGACACATTCTTGGGGATAAACTGCTAATTGCCCTAGGGCAGCGGCTTCAGGATTGCGTGCGCGTTTCGGATACAGTCGCCCGGTTGGGGGGAGACGAATTTACCATTCTGCTAGACCGCATTCAGAGCTTCAGCGACGCCACCCTAGCAGCTAACAGGATACAAACAGAACTGAAGATTCCGTTTAACCTCGAAGGGCATGAAGTATTTACCACCGCTAGCATTGGGATTGTTTTCAGTCGAGGTGACTTAGGAATAGTAGAAAGTGACGAGTTGAACGGCCAGCAGAGTGCTTTATACAGCCATCCCGAAGAATTCCTGCGCGATGCTGATATTGCTATGTACCGTGCTAAAGCTTTGGGTAAAGCCCGCCACGAGGTGTTTAATTTGGCGATGCACGACCAAACTATCTCCCTCTTGCAGTTAGAAACAGACCTGCGATTAGCTATTTTTGGCAAGGAGGAATTAGGGAAAAGTAAGGATGAATGTTCGCACTTTATTGTCCACTACCAACCAATTTTTTCCCTCGCCAGCGGTGCGATCGAAGGTTTTGAGGCTTTGGTGCGCTGGCAGCACCCGATTCGGGGTTTAGTACCGCCTTCTACTTTTATTCCTGTAGCTGAAGAAACAGGCTTGATCGTGCCTCTGGGAGCCTGGGTGCTGCGCGAAGCTTGCCGACAATTGCGCGTTTGGCAAGAAATGTTGATGGAAGAAGGAAGAAGGAAGAAGGAAGAAGGAAGAAGGAAGAGGGAAGAGGGAAGAGGGAAGAGGGAAGAGGGAAGAGGGAAGAAGGAAGAGGGAAGAGGGAAAAAATTCCCAATTTCCAATCTCCAATTACCAATCCCCGATTACCAATTACCGATTGCCGATTCCCAATTCCCAATTCCCAATTCGCGATTCCCAATTCCCAATTTCCAGTTACCAATTGTCGAGCCTTCACAATTAACAATGAGCGTCAATCTTTCTCCAAAGCAGTTAGGAATGGCGAATTTAATTGAACATATAGATGAAATTTTGGCAGAAACTGGCTGCGCTCCGAGTTGTTTGAAATTGGAGATCACTGAAAGCGCGATCGTAGAAAATGTGGCTAAGGCTAATATTGTACTCGCCCAATTAAAAGGTAGAAATATTCGATTGTCGATCGACGATTTTGGTACGGGCTATTCGTCTTTGAGTTACTTGCACCGCTTTCCGCTGGATACGCTGAAGATCGATCGATCTTTTGTGAGTCGCTTGGGGGCGATCGAAAACGGCAACGGCGGGGGTCAGCCTTTGCAGATTGTGCGGGCGATCGTAACTTTGGCTCACAATTTGGGATTAAATGCGATCGCCGAAGGTGTGGAGACAGCCGAACAGTTAGCCCAGCTTCGGGCACTCGACTGCGAATTAGCTCAGGGATATTTGTTTTCTAAACCTTTGGACAGTGGCGCAGTGACAGAAATGCTGATAAATCTGGGCAATATCAAGTCGGGTTAACATCTGTTTCAAGAAATCTGTCTATTTCTACCTAAATTTACTCATTTACCCAGAATTTGAAAACTGGTGACAATAGCTGTATAATTCATTTGCGCTTGATTCATGCGAGTTGCTCCCGGCTTAGTTGGTGTGACAACCGAACAAACACCAGGCACGAATGAATCATTAACTACAATTCAATATTTTTACCTCAAAGTCGCAAACTCTAACTGGGGAATTGTGGTCAAGCCTACTGTTGAGCCCAAGCCGAGCAGTAAGCAAGCAGTGATGCGCTACTTTTTACATTGAGGAAGTTACACCGCAGACTTGGACTGACTATAGTTTTGCTGTTCATGAGTAGATTTAGATAGGTTGTTAGAAGCGGTTAGGAATGAGATACCTAGAAATTAACTTTTAGGTATGTTGTTGCGCTTAAGCGCTCTTTCATAGATCGAGAGCGCTTTCATCGCAACAACGTACCTATGATTAGCGATTAGCTTTGAGCGGAATCTCGATCGCAAATTGGGCACCCTCTCCCGGCGCAGAAGTGCATTTCAACGAGCCGTTGTGTCTGTCTGTAACAATTTGATAGCTAATTGACAAGCCCATCCCAGTGCCTTTTCCCACAGGTTTAGTGGTGAAAAATGGGTTAAAAAGTTGATTGCGGACAGTCTCTGTCATGCCCGGGCCGTTGTCAGCAATCCGAACTAATATTCGATCGGGTTTTGGCATTTCAGTCCAGATGCGGATCGAGCTGGGATTTTCCCGCATTTGCTCGACAGAAAGCCGCGCATCTCTTTCTTCCAAAGCATCTAAAGCATTGCTCAAGATATTCATAAACACTTGATTTAGCTGTCCGGCATAACATTCTACTAACGGCAATTGACCGTATTCTTTGATCACCTCTATTTCGGGATAATTGGGTTTTGCTTTGACCCGGTGCTGCAAAATCATCAGAGTGCTATCTATACCGTCGTGGATGTTGACGGCTTTCATTTCTGCTTCGTCCATGCGGGAGAATGTGCGTAGAGATGCAACGATGAGCTGAATTCTGTCTGCACCGACTTTCATTGACGAAAGCAGTTTCGGTAAGTCATCCATTAGAAATTCGAGTTCAATTGCTTCGACTTCCTGTTGAATTTCCGGCACCGGATCGGGATAGTAGTTTTGGTAAAGTTCGATCAGGTGCAGCAAGTCTTGAGTATATTCGTTAGCATGGCTGAGATTGCCGTAAATAAAGTTAACTGGATTGTTAATTTCGTGGGCAACTCCTGCCACGAGTTGACCGAGAGATGACATTTTTTCGCTTTGAATTAACTGCGATTGAGCGCTGGTTAATTGCAGCAAGGTTTGCTCTAATTCGCGAGCTTTATTGCGAGTTTGGGCGTAAAGATCGGCTTGGTTGAGGGCGATCGCCAATTGAACTGTAATCGCTTGCAACAATTCGACTTCGCTATCGCTCCAGGGCCGCACAACATTGCTGTTGCAGCAGGTAATTGCGCTCATTACCCCGGAAAGTGCCTGCATGGGGATGGCTAATACAGATTGGTAGCCCATCCCTCGAATGGTTTGTTTCCAAGCAGGATCTGCGACTGTTTCGACATCATCCAGCCGCACTATTTCCATATGCAATATTTGTTCTCCAACGGGGCCAAAATCTGAAGCCCGATAGGGACCTGTTAAATCGGGAAGTTGGGGGTGGCGAGATTCTTTAATAATTTCCCAGAAAGGCTCCTCCCCGTCTTCGCGATACCAGGCAAAGTTGCAGCGATCGATCTTCAGGAAAGCGCGAATTTCCTGAACTGCGACTGTGACGATGCTGTCGAAGTCGAGGGAATTGCGGATTTGAGCGGTGAGAATGTTGAGCAATTTTTCTCGATCGGCTTGCTGCTTGAGTTGGGCGGACGATCGCCTCAAGGCAATTTCTGCTAGTTTGCGATCGGTAATATCTTCGGTGACAGCTAATAGATATTGCGGTGTGCCATCAGCATCGAGTATTGCTGTTTTCTTGGTGTGAAATATCCGCGATTCTCCTTGGCCTGTTTGAATATCTTCTTCGGCGATTTCTACCATCTGCCCGCTGTCGAGCACTTCCCGGTCTTTGGCGGTGAAAAGATCAGCTTGTTCTGTGGGGAAAAAGTCGTAATCATTTTTGCCCATAACTTCTGCTGCACTGAAACCGAGCAAAGTTTCGGCTGCGGGGTTCCACAGTACAAATCGCAACTCTTTGGCCTCCTTGGCAACTACTCCTACGGGTATGGTTTTGAGGACTGATTCCATAAATTGTTGAGCGCGTTGCAGTTCTGCTTCTGCCTGTTTTCGATCGCTAATATCTCGCACGTTGGCAATGATGTTAACATTGCCGTTAAGATTGATTTTGGACAGGGCAATTTCTGCATCAAAAGTTGAACCGTCGTTGGGACGCCTCGCTTTCCATTCCATGCGACCTGTTTCGCCGGCTAATACTCTAGCCCAAAGTTCTGCCGTTTGTTCTATGGGATTATCGCCGCTTGAATAGTCGTTGATAATTGATAATTTTGTTGCTTGTTCCTGGCTCACTCCGTACATTTCTAACATTCGATTGTTGACATCGAGAATGTTTCCTTCTAAATCGTGAATGAAGATAGCATCGTAGACATTGTTAAAGATTGTTCGCAGGTTTTGTTCGGAAACTTGCACCGCTGCTTCTGCAAGTTTTCGATCGCCAATTTCTTGTTCTAACTGAGTGACTGCTTGGGAAAGTTCGGCAGTGCGATCGCTCACTCTGTCTTCCAACTCGGCTGCTGCTTGTCTCAGGGCTTCTTCTGCAAGGAAGCGATCGGTAATGTCGATCGCCGTGCCGAACAATTTTAGCACCTTGCCACTGGCATCGATTTCGGCGCGGCCCAGGGTGTTGAGGTGTCGCAAGGTACCGTCGGGGCGGTAAACGCGGAAGTCAAAATCAAAGGGGATGCCGAAGTCAACTCCCCGCTGTACTTCTGTATGCCAAAATTCTAAATCTTCTGGATGGATCAGAGCGATTTGCTCTTCTCGGCTGGGTGCTGTGGCCGCTGGTTCGAGTCCGTGGATGCGGAAGAGTTCCTCTGACCAAGTGACGGTTCCCGTTGTTGTATCTAGTTCCCAATTGCCGACGTGGGCTAGTCTTTGGGCTTCTTGTAGCTGTCGCTGGCTTTCTCGGATGGCTGTTTCGGCAACTTTGCGATCGTTGATGTCGAGCAATACACCGGAAAATACGATTTCGCCGGTTTCGCTGCGGGTGGGAATTGAGTCGCCTTGCCACCAGCGAATCTCGCCATCGGGCTTGACTAACCGCCCTTCGTAGTGCCACAGGCAGGTATTTTCAACGGCTTCGTTGATGGAAGCGATGAAGCTTTCGAGGTCTTCGGGGTGGACGTGGGAAATGAAAGAGGCGATGTTTCCCATCATTTCTGCTGCGGTGATGCCGGCTATATCTGCGATGCGATCGCTCATATAGTCAACTCTCCACACTCCATCGCGGCTGCAAAATTGAAACAGAGCTCCGGGGATGGTGGCTGCGATCGTCCGGAACTTGGCTTCGCTGACACTGAGGGCGGCAAAAGTCTGTTGCAGTTCGGCGGTACGGGCTTCTACTCTGCGCTCTAGTTCGGCGTTTGCGTGTTGCAAGGCGGATTCTGCCCGTTTGCGATCGGTAATGTCGGTGGCTGTACCGGTGGTGCCGAGGACGTTTCCGCTGTCGTCGTACAGGGCTATGGCATTGAACATCAAATGTTTGATGCTGCCGTCTTTGGCGATTTGGGTGCTTTCGTGCTGAAAAACTGATTCTCCGGCCTTGAGGCGGGCGAAAACTTCTAAATCTTTCTGGCTTTGTTCTGGTGTCATAAAGTCCGAGAAAGGCCGATCGAGCATTTCTGCTGGTTCGTAACCGTAGATATATCTAACTGCTGCGTTGACGAAGGTGAAACGCCCCTGGGCATTTACCGACCAAATCATGTCTTGGGAGGTTTCTACCAAACGACGGTATTTGGCTTCGCTGGCTTTGACGGCTTCTTCTGCTGCTTTGCGTTCCGTCATGTCCCGGGAGACGCCGACAGTCATTGTAATTTGGCCGTCTTCGTTGCGGATGGGTGCTTTGACTGTGCTAAACAGTCGCACTTCTGAGTCGTGGCGCGTCACCGGTTCTTCGGCAATTTGCAGAGTCTGTCCGGTTTCAAATACGAAAGCGTCATCTTTGATGTACTGGAGAGTATTGTCTGGATTGGAGAAAGGTGCGTCTACAATGCCTTGAAGTTCCTCTTCAGTCATGCCGTAATAGTCGCGGAATGCTTGATTTGCCCAAACGATTTTCGATTCTGGGCCTTTGACTAATACCATATCGGCGATCGAGTCGAGAATTTGGTGATATTTTTGCTCGCTGTCGCGGAGTTTCTGCTGCGTCGATTCGATTTCTGCTAATTGTCTTTGGGTTTGCGAGTGCAATTCGGCCTGATAAATTGCAACTGCTAAATGTTCTCCTACTTGTTTGGCAAATTCGATTTCGTCTTCCTGCCAATCGCGGGGTTGACCGCAGGAGTGAATGCACAGCAATCCCCACAAATGTTGCCCTTGTAGCAAGGGTACGACTAAGTTTGCTCGGATTTGAAATCGCTTGAGGATTCTGAGGTGACAGGGACTCAACCGGGCTTTGTAGATGTCGCTGACTGCTTGAACGTAACCTTTGGCGTAGTTGGCTGCAAATTGTTCGCCGAAGCAGTGATCGTGAACTTTTGCACCCAGGGATGGGCTGAATTGGGGAAGTACGTCTTCTGATACTACTTCGCCGTCGTTCCAGTCGGATTCGGGAATGAACCGGTAAACGGCGACTCGATCGGCATTTAGGAGTTGCCGAACTTCGGTGGCTGTAATTTTGAATATTGTTTCTAAGTCTAAGGATTGACGAATTTTGCCAATCACTCCCATCAGCGCTTGCAGCTTTTTGAACCAGGTTTGAGACTGCATTTCTCTTTCTAGGTGAGCTAGCTTTTGGCGCAAGTCGGTTACTTCTTGATACAAATATTCATGAAACATATTGTTATTTGTTTAGTTATTTTGCGGTTTGGTATCGAGGTACATAGCATCCCAATAGCGCTCTGCAAGTTGAGCCTGGTATAGCAGTTGACAGTTGACAGTTGACAGTTGACAGTTGACAGCTTGCCCGCTTTAGATAAGGGTTGACAGTTGACAGTTGACAATCCCCAATCCAAAATCCCCAATCCAAAATCCAAAATCGTTTGATAGTTGACAGTTGACAGCTTGCTTAGAGAAGAGTTGACAGTTGAAAGCTTCGCTGGCTTAGATAAGGGTTGACAGTTGAGCGAAGTGAAGAAACAATCGAACGCAAGGGTTTGTGCCATGCGAGAACGTCCTAACCCTGATGGGCGCGGTTGCTGTAAATCTAAAAGCAGAGGGCAAATTCTCCTCCTTCTCCTAGCACTTAGCAGCTACTCGCGCTGCATTTCCGTATTTTTTCTAGATTGGGAGGTCGAACCAGGAGCTTAACTTGGTATATTTACTGTAAAAACGGGCGATCGGTGATGGGAAGAGTGCATAAATTGTCAATAATTGAGAGTTTTACCAGAAATAATTGGTTGAAAGCCTCTCCCTGAGCGGGAGAAATTAAAATCAGACTATTCATTACTCCAATCCTCGGACTTAAGGGTAAAGGTCGCTCTCAAACTGTCAACTGTCCCAGGTCAACTGTCAACTGTTGAATCATCAACCCGGTATCTTAAGGTAATTAAATCAGGGAATCTCCGAAAGTGAAAAGCAGAAACCCGGTTTCACGGCGCAAGCGCGCCCAGAGTCCTGAACTAATCTTGACATTTTTTTCCGATCGCCTGTGGTTGCAATTATCACCTTTTTCTGATTATCGCAAACTCGATTGATATTGTCCTAAGTTTGGCGATCGAATATCCTGTTGGGAGTGCCTCTATGAAGATTTGTTTGAATTTAGGCGATCGGCTTTTCTTGAGTTTTCTCTGGTTTTCTCGAATTCTCAACTTATCTGTTTTAAATTCGGTTTAATCCAGATTTTGGAGCTATGGAATCATTTCGATGATTTGCCGGGCCTTCAAATTATTTTATGATATCGCTTCTATTTATTAAACTTATTGAAATCCACCTCATTCGAGCTGAGTTTTCCGGTCAACCAGTTGGTTTTCGTTGTAGGCTCTGCTTAAATTAAACCAACAAAACCGATGCTCTAAGACTTTATTTCCTTTTGAGCGCTTTTGTTGGGTTGGTTAACATTTTTGATACAATATATTACTCAACTATATCACATTTTAGGCTAAAGTCAAGGAATTTTAGGTTAAATCGGGGCTGAGACAGAAACCTAGTTTCTTAACATAATAATTAAGTGAGAAAATCAAGAGGGGTAAAAATAATCAACCGGGCTTTTTTAGTCGAGACTGCGTAAGTCTTATTGATGAAATTGTCTCACCCGAAATATTGAGGCTGTACATTTTTTCGGGTGCACAAGCCGGATACTTTCTGCTGACTTGCTTAACCAGCATTCTTCAGTATGGTTTCGGCTTCCTCAATACTTTGCAAAACCAGTTTACCAGAATCCTGAAAAGCGGCTCTTTCTGCATCGCTAAGTTCGAGTTCCAGTATCTGTTCGATGCCCTGATATCCCAAGCGGCAGGGAGCACCTAAAAATATATCTTGCACGCCGTATTGACCGTTCAAATAAACTGAGCAAGGCAAGAGTCGCGACTGATTGAGTAAAATTGATTCTACCATCAAACAGGCGGAAGATGCGGGTGCAAAATAGGCGCTAGAATTCTTCATCAATCCTACTATTTCGGCGCCACCGTGGCGAGTCCGCTGTACGATGCGATCGATCGCCCCTGCATCCATCAGTTGAGCGATGGGAATGCCGTTGACTGTGGAATAGCGCGGTAAGGGAACCATCAAATCGCCGTGGGAACCGATGACTGTGGCGCACACTTGGGCAATGGAAACGCCCAATTCCATGGCAATAAAAGTTTGAAAGCGGGCGGAGTCGAGAATGCCGCCCATACCGATGACTCGGTGTTTTGGCAAACCGGAAGCTTCCCAGGCTAGATATGTCATAATATCTAGGGGATTTGTGACTACAATTAAGATTGCTTCGGGGGAATGGGCGATCGCCTGTTTGGCAGCTTCTGTGACAATTTGAGCATTGATTTTAATTAAATCTTCGCGATTGATACCGGGTTTGCGGGGGATACCGGCGGCAATGACGATGATATTTGAGTTGGCTGTATCTATATAATCATTTGTACCGACAATTTGGCGATCGTGCCGTTCGACTCCCCTTGCTTGCATCAAGTCCAAAGCAACGCCCTGCGGCCAACCTTCGACGATATCTAACAATACTACATCTGCTAGATTTTTCTCGGCAATTCGTTGGGCTAAGGTGCTACCGACTTTGCCTGCACCAATAATTGATACGCGGGTTGATGGGGGATTCATGCGATTTTAGATGCTAACTTTTAGATTTTAAGAATGAGCTTAAGTGCGATCGAGTGCACTGTATGTAATCTACGTTACCTTTGAGTGGGTACGTTGTTGCGCTTGGGCGCTCTTCGATCTATGAAAGAGCGCCCAAGCGCAACAACGTACCTAAGAGTTACGTCTATAACTGTGAGTTTACTTAAAATCTTCGAGTTGGTCTACGCGCAGCCAAATATTGGGGGTGGGGACTTTACCAAATTTGACGAAGGCGTACTCGCCGCGAACATCCATCACTTCGCCTTTGCTTTCAAATAGATAGGAGGAAAAGCGCTGATCGCTGGCTTGGGCTTCTAGGCTGTTTTCGAGTTGCTCGCGAATTGCGCGGACTATGCTACCTTTTTTGATTGCCATAATTTGCTCTGTTTCATTTATAAAAGTATACAAATTTTAATGCCGATTTGGCTTTAATAGTAGATATAACTGATGCACTCGAAGCAAGAAACCAGGTTTTTGAACTGAGATTGAGGGTTTGGAGCAAATATTTTGGTAAAAAACAAAGGTGATCGTACCCTCCTGCGTATTAGGTACGTAGTTGCGCTTCAGCGCTCTTTGATCGATGATCGTACCCTGCGTATTAGGTACGTAGTTGCGCTTCAGCGCTCTTTGATCGATGATCGTACCCTCCTGCGTATTAGGTACGTAGTTGCGCTTCAGCGCTCTTTGATCGAGGAACGTACCTTCCTGGTTATTTCTGACAGGCGGGGCAGTAATGAGTCGATCGCCCTGCTAATTTTATCTTTTCGATCGGCATTGAGCAAGTACGACAGGGTTGACCGGCGCGATTGTACACCCAAGCGACGCCACCGTAGTTACCGTTGACGCCTTGGACGTTGAGAAAATTGCTAAAAGTGGTGCCGCCGGAGGCGATCGCCTGCTGTAAAACTTGAATAATAGCTGTATGAATGCGATCGATTTGCACTTCTGTCAAATCAGCGCACAGAGTTGTCGGCATCACTCCCGACAAAAACAAAGTTTCGTCAGCGTAGATATTGCCCAAACCCGCTACCAGTGACTGGTCTAGCAATGCTGTTTTAATTGGTCGCGCCCGTCGGTGCAGCTTGCGGGCTAAATATTCTGTGGTAAATTCGTCGGAAAACGGTTCCGGGCCTAGGACTTTGAGGCCGGTGACTGTACTGGAAACCTCGGTTTCTGCGGGGACGTACCACATTTGCCCGAAGGTGCGTTGGTCTACAAAGCGTAATTCTTGGTTTCCTGCAAAAAATAGGCGGACTCGGGCGTGTTTTGGTAGGGGTTCGGATTGGTTTACCCACAGCAATTGTCCGGTCATCCGCAGGTGAACGCCCAACCAGCCAGCATTTGAGGGCAGAAGGGAGAAGGAAGAAGATTGAAGAGAAGAACTGAAAGTTTGAGGTGAGAATTCTCCCACTCTCCCCCTCTCCCCCTCTCCCGATCTCCCACTCTCTCCCTCTCCCCCTCTCCATTGCGATAGTTCTGCCAGGAGGTATTTGCCGCGCCTGTACCAAGATGCGATCGACTTTCCTTTGAGTTTTGTCAAAAAATCGGTCGCAGAGATTGAGCGGGCGATCGAGCTATGTAACAGCACGTCTCCGCCCAATATTTCGCGATCGAGGGTAAGTTGGTTCAAACCCCGGCAAATAGTTTCTACTTCTGGCAGTTCTGGCACAATTAGCGCTCTTGAGTCTAGTTATTTGGTTAGCCTTATTTAGGAGCGCCGTCGGCTGGTGCTGCTGGTTTGGCTGCTGCTTTTGCTGCTGGTGCCTTTCCTGCGGCTGGTGCTGCTGGTGCTGCTGGTGCTTTGGCTTTGGCTTTGGGTGCTGACACTTCGATTAATTCGCTTTGGGCGAAGTTGTTGGTGTTGACGCCGGCATAATTGACGCTGCTAAAGCGAACGATAACTGGGTATTTAATGCCGCTTTGGTCTACCGTAGCAACGGTGCCCACTTCTTGATACCAGAAGGATTCTTTGCGGAGAATCCGGACTGTCGAACCGCGTTGAACCATGAGCTTTGTTTCCTTTGCGATGAATAAACGGATAAAGCCATTTTTTTTACTTTAGTCGATCGCGCGTCGCATTTAAAGTCTGTAACGAAATTATTGTGTTCGGCGCCGTCTTTTGGTTGTTGGTTTGTAAAGAAAAGTAAAGTTGTTTTGAGGGCGATCGCTGGGGGACAAAAATAAATAAACAGACATTATCCGTTAAATACAAGCTGTGCGATCGGGTTGACAAAAAAGTTTACAAATAGGAGAGCGGGGCGGCCAGTTTGTTGTCAACTTAAGCCTGGAACCCTTTTTTGTATCTCTCGTTTGTTGCTGAGGCCAGATCCCCCTAAATCCCCCTTAAGAAGGGGGACTTTGATTGGAATCCTGTCCCCCCCTTCTTAAGGGGGAGTAGGGGGCAAGCTAAGGGGGGATCTGGCCTCGGGGGTAAACAGCAGTCTGTGACTACGTTTGACCTGGTTGTTGACCAATGGGGCCGCCAGGGGTGGCGGAGGCCCTCAGCTAGTTGCTGGGGCCGCCAGGGGTTGAAAACCCCTGTCTCACAGCTAAAGTCGTCTAAAGACGACTGAATAGCTGATATTAAAGGCGGTAAATTAACCTTGTATTTAATTATCTCGCCGCGCTAAACTATTCCAAAGTATGAGAAGTATTTAAATTATGTCGTTAGTAGATTTAGCTAATACTAAAGTTAGGGTAATTGGATGCAGTGCGGTGATGGGTGTTGCGCCAATGATTGCCAGCGCGATCGCCAATCCGGGTGTGACAGCAGCATTGGGTGCGATTGCCAATCCAACGGTTGGGGGGATTTCTATTTTAGCAACGATTGCAGCTAGTATTGCGGGGAATATCGCGGCGAATGACCTCGGAAATCGGATGACGGAAAAACTGGCAAAAAATCCCAATATTCTGGACAATCATGATTTGACTAAGGCTGCGGGTGAGGCGATCGGCTATATTTTGAGAGAGGTTGCTACTAACTCACCTAAGTTTACCGCACTAGCCCTTAGCAAAAATTTCTCGACCAGGGATTTAGATAAATTAGCCCAGAAAACTCCCAAATACTGGCTGGATATTAACACGAGTACAGCCGATTTGTCAAGGGGTTTACAGATTTCAGAAGAGCAGCTAACTGGGATTTTTTCTGCCGATGCCGAGGAGTTCGATCGCGTTACCGGATTGACACCAGCAGATTGGGCAAGTTTCCTGGGGGAATTCGCCGCCACCGAGGGCAAATCCTTCGATGCGGAAATCGTGGAATTTGTGGCGGACAAACTGTATGCAACTTTTCCGAAAGCGTACCGGGAAGTGCTGAAACTGGATGCGGCGAAGGGAGGCGAAAAGTTTGCAGCGATGCTGTTGAATCTGCACCAAATTGCTTTGACTGAATTGAGAGATTTGGGGCTGCAAAATGGGGAGATTCTGCAAAAATTGGAAGCCGTGGCGACACAGCAGCAGATTTGTCAAGTGATGGTGAAATTGGAATCCATAGAAATTGGAATCCGCGATGATTTGGCGCAGATTCAGAATTTGCTGGAACGATTTGTTGATATTTCCGCGCCTCGATTGCCGCTTCCCTACGAGTGCGAAACGATTATTGCAGACCGGACTCAAGACTTTACTGGACGGCGATTTGTATTTGCAGCAATTGCCGAATTTTTGCAGAACAATCGCAAAGGCTATTTTGTTTTAGAAGCAGATCCGGGTGTCGGCAAAAGTTCAATTATGGCGAAGTTAGTGCTGCTGCTGAAGCGGCGCTGCGTCGCCCATTTTAACTCGCAATCTCAAGGCATTGTCCGCGCCGAACAATTTCTGGAAAATGCCTGCACTCAGTTAATTCGACGCTATCAACTAAATTATCCGCAACTGCCGGAAAATGCGACGAGAGATGGCAATTTTCTGAGTCGATTGTTGGGGGAAGTCAGCGCTAAATTGGGCGGAAAAAAGTTGATTATTGTCGTCGATGCCCTGGATGAAGTGGATTTGAATTTGCAGGGGCGCGGCAGCAATGTTTTGTATTTGCCAGATGCTTTGCCGGATAATGTTTATTTTATTGTGTCGAAGCAGCCGAAAACTCTGCCTTTGCCAAATCATCAGGTTTTTGATTTGATGCAGTACAGTGCAGAAAGTTTGGCAGATGTCAAGGTTTATATTGACAAACGCACCAGCAACAGCGCGTCTATTCAGAGTTGGATTAACCGTCAAAATTTGCAGCGCGAACAGTTTGTGGCGGCGGTGGCGGAAAAAAGCCAGAATAATTTTATGTACCTGCGCTACGTGCTGAATGATATCGATAGCGGCAAGTATAGCGATGTGAATTTGCAAGATTTGCCGAGGGAGTTGGAAGGATATTATGACAAGCATTGGGCGCGGATGGAAATGGCGGTTAAAGATAAGGAATTGCGCCGCCGGAAGTTGAAGGTGATTTATTTGTTGACCAAAGTTCGCAAGCCGGTTTGCTGCGATATATTGGCTGATTTTGCTGAGGAAGATGCTTTGGATGTGCAGGAAGTTCTCGATGATTGGGAACAGTTTCTGCGGCGTAGCGGTGATAGTCCTCCTGATTACAGTATCTATCACGCGAGTTTCCAAAGATTTTTGCATCGTATAGATGTGGTGCAGAAAGCTGGGGTGTCGCTGCGGGATATTGAAACGGCAATTTCTGATAATTTGTGGGAGGATTTGTACGGCGATGAGTAAGTTTAAAGAACGGTTGGGGAAACTGTCGCCGAAAAAGCGGCTTTATGCTTTGGAAACTTTGCCGGGGCATTTGGCCCAGAGTGTTCAAGGGGAACGGCTGCATCAGTTGTTGACGGATTTTGATTTTATTGAGGCGAAGTTGGATGCGATCGGGGTTCAAGGGTTAATTGAGGATTACGATTTGGCGAGAAATTCTGATGTTTTGTTGTCGGAGGGGCAAACTGAAACTTTGAATTTGATTCAGGGGGCGATTCGCAAGTCGGCGCACGTTTTGGATAGGGATAAAACTGAATTAGTAGGGCAATTATTGGGGAGGTTGCTAGATTTTGAAATGACTGATATTCAGGGGTTGCTGGAACAAGCCAAGCAGTCGAAAAATAGTCTTTGGCTGCGGCCTTTGAGGGCTAATTTAGAGCGGGCAAATGAAGGGGCGCTGCGGACGCTTGTCGGTCATACTGATGGAGTATGGGCAGTGGCGATCGCACCAGACGGTAAAACAGCGATTTCCGCTTCAGAGGATAACACGCTCAAAATCTGGGACACAGCCAGCGGTAGGCAACTAAGAACTCTCATCGGTCATACTGACCCAGTAACGGCAGTTGCGATCGCACCGGATGGCAAACGAGCGATTTCCGCTTCATGGGATAACACCCTGAAAATCTGGGACACAGACAGCGGAAGAGAACTGAGAACTTTGATCGGTCATACTGATTCGGTATCAGCAGTCACGATCGCACCAGATAGCAAAACAGTGATTTCAGCTTCATGCGATAACACCTTAAAAATCTGGGACACAGACAGCGGAAGGGAACTTTTGACTCTCATCGGTCATACTGACTCGGTATGGGGAGTCGCGATCGCACCGGATGGCAAACGAGCGATTTCCGCTTCAGAGGATAACACCCTCAAAATCTGGGACATCGAAAGTGGTAGAGAACTTACAACTCTTATCGGTCATACTAATTATGTATCAGCAGTCGCGATCGCACCAGACGGCAAAACCGCGATTTCCGCTTCAGACGATAACACCATCAAAATTTGGGATATCGACACTGGCATCCAACTGAGAGCCCTCACCGACTATACGTTATGGGTATTAGCAGTCGCGATTGCGCCAGATGGCAAAACAGCGATTTTTGCTTCACGGGATAACACCCTCAAAATCTGGGACATCCACGGTGGTAGAAAACTAACAACTCTCATCGGCCATAATGACGAGGTAAAAGCAGTCGCGATCGCAGCCGACGGGCTGACAGCGATTTCGGCTTCATTGGATAAAACTCTCAAAATCTGGGACATCGACAGTGGTAAGAAACTCATAACTCTTATGGGTCATACTGATTATGTATCAGCAGTTGGGATCGCGCCAGATGGCAAAACAGCGATTTCCGCTTCAGGCGATAACACCCTCAAAATCTGGGATTTGCTTAGTGGCAGGGAACTGAGAACTCTCACTGGTCATACTGGTTATGTAACAGCAGTTGCAATTGCACCCTCTGGCAAAATAGCAATTTCAGCTTCAGGGGATAACACTCTCAAAATCTGGGATTTTCCTAATGGCAGGGAACTGAGAACTCTCACCTATCACACTAACAGGGTATTAGCAGTCGTGATTGCAGCCGACGGTCTGACAGCGATTTCCGCTTCAACGGATCACACCCTCACAATCTGGGATTTGATTAGTGGCAAAAAACTGAGAATTCTCACCGGCCATACTAACTGGGTAATACCAATTGCGATCGCACCAGACGGTCTCACAGCGATTTCTGGTTCAAGGAATAACACCCTAAAAGTCTGGGATTTACTCAGTGGCATCGAACTCACAACTTTGATCGGTCATACTGACGAGGTAAAAGCAGTTGCGATCGCACTTTCTGGCAAAACCGCGATTTCCGCTTCAAGGGATGAAACCGTCAAAATCTGGGACATCGAGACAGACACCGAACTTTTTACCCTCACCGGTCATACTGACGAGGTACAAGAAGTCGCGATCGCACCAGACGGCCTCATAGCGGTTTCCGCTTCATCCGATAACACCCTCAAAATCTGGGATTTGCTTAGTGGCAAAGAGGTTGCTAGTTTCAGCGGAGATGCTAGGTTTGATTGTTGTGCGATCGCCGCTGATGGAGTGACAGTTGTAGCGGGCGATCGATCGGGCCGGGTGCATTTCCTGCGATTGGAGGGAGTTAAACAGTTGACAGTTGACAGTTGACAGTTGACAGTTACCCGGCGGTTAGAAACCGCGTCTACACAAACAATGTCCGCCTCCGCGGACGAAGAGGGTATTCGGAGATGGAAAATCATCGGGTAAATCTTCAACCCGCGGAGGCGGGTTTTGTCTGTGTAGCCGCGGTTTCAACCGCCGGGGTTTTTGGGTTGATGGATTGATGGGGCGATCGGGTTTTTTGTGGATGGGCGATCGGGTTTTTGGGTGGATGGGCGATCGGGTTTTTTGTGGATGGGCGATCGGGTTTTTTGTGGATGTGCGATCGCATTTTTGGGTGGATGGGCGATCGGGTTTTTGGGAGAAATGTGCGATCGACTGTAAAATAACAATAAAAACACAGGAGTAATCGCCGTGAGCGTCACAACTGTAAAATGGACGGTTGCAGACTACCACCGCATCATTGCAGCCGGCATTCTGGAAGGGCGAAAAGTTGAACTAATCGGTGGAAAAATAATCGAAATGGCTCCCGAAGGAGAATCTCATGCTTACTGTAGCGATGAGGCTGGAGAGTACCTAATTTACTTGCTAGGCGATCGGGCTAAAGTGCGACAAGGTAAGCCCATTACCTTGCCACTTAACAACTCCGAACCCGAACCAGATATCGCTGTAATTCAACGTTTGGGACAAAATTATCGAGAACATCATCCCTATCCAGAAAACATCTTTTGGCTGATAGAATACTCCAATTCTACTCTGACTAAAGACTTGGGAATTAAGAACAAAATTTACGCCGCCGCCGGGATTGCCGAGTATTGGGTTGTCAATTTGCGAACTATGGAATTAATCGTGTTTCGAGATCCTACCGATGCTGGCTATCAATTCAGAGAAACTCTGACTCACGGTAATATTAATCCCCTCGCTTTTCCAAATGTTTCAGTTGCGATCGAGCGTTTATTCGGGAATTAGGTAAATGAGGTAGAAACACTCGGCGATTTCAACCGCTGGGTTTTTTGTATTCTAAAATCCCGAACCCTAAATCCCAAATCGAATGATTCACACAACAGTAATACTCGCCATGAGTGCCGATGGCAAAATTACAGATACCGCCCTCACCGCCGCCAGATTCGGTTCAGCTAACGACAAATCTCACCTCGAACAACAAGTCGCCGCCAGTGACGCAGTTTTGTTCGGAAACGGCACTTTACGCGCCTATGGAACTACTCTGAGAGTCTTTTCACCCGATTTGCTAGAACAAAGGAAACTGCAAGGAAAGCCCCCACAACCGGTGCAAATTGTGTGTTCGCGATCGCGCAAATTTGACCCCAACTGGCGATTTTTCCAGCAACCAGTTCCCCGCTGGCTGTTAACGGGAAATGATACAGATGTCAGCAACAGGCTAGAAGCCCGTTCCACAATAGATGAATTGTCTTGTGGAACAGGCATCTTGCCTGTTGCTGAGCACGGGCTAGAAGCCCGTTCCACAATAGATGAAT